>JAQICG010000409.1 GCA_027858635.1 Gammaproteobacteria bacterium
GCTTATTAATTTACCGCGCTTTTTTTGTGCGTGATATTTCTCAATACAGTCTCACTATTTACTAATATTCTTATTTGATTTTGTATTAAATATATCATTGTGTTCTTGATAAATGCTGATATAGAATGGCGACTCGTGTAAATAAGAAAAGGCTGAGTTGTAATGTCAGAACGTGAAACGGGTACGGTTAAATGGTTTAACAATTCCAAAGGATTTGGATTTATTGAAAGACAGGATGGTGAAGATGTTTTTGTACACTTCAATCAGATACGCGGAGAAGGTTACCGCTCTCTTGAAGATGGACAAAAAGTCGAATTCACTGTCACTAAAGGTGACAAAGGATTTCAGGCTGAGGACGTCACACCCATCTAATTAAAGGAGTCTCTCTGGAGATTTCTTTTTTTGTGACTGTTCGGATGCGGTCTTGCTCAAGGTTGCAGTCAGCCATTGTTGACTGCGGCAGCTTACCCTTCCGCGCGGGTAATCATCTCTTCTGCATGCGCCAGTGATTGCCGGGTGATATCAATGCCACTCAGCATGCGCGCAATCTCTTCGATACGCTGTTGCCGGCTGAGTGTGTCTACGCCGGTGCGGGTCTGCTTTTTATCGCTCTGCTTGTGAACGCGCAGGTGCTGATGCGCCTGAGACGCCACCTGCGGCAGATGGGTGATGCACACCACCTGATTGCTGTTGCCCAGAATGCGTAAGTGCTGGCCCACAATTTCCGCAATTCGTCCCCCCACGCCACTGTCCACTTCATCGAAAATCAACGTCGGGATGCGAGTCTGTGCGGCAGTGATCATCTGAATAGCCAGACTGATTCGCGCCAGCTCACCACCGGAGGCAACCCGGGATAATGTTTTGCAGGGCTGTCCCGTATTTGCAGTTACGGTAAAGTCGATTCGATCAATGCCATGCACGCTGCGTTTTTCGTTATCGCTCTGGGTTATTTCAATGATGAACTTGCCGCCACTCATGCCCAGCGTCTGCATGGCTTTGGTAATGGCCTTGTCCAGTTTTTTTGCGGCTTTACTGCGGCTATTGCTCAGTGACTGAGCCGCGTTGCGATAAGTCTGCTCCAGGGTTTTATATTCGTTGCGCAGCTCTTCCAGTCTTTCATCGGCATGATCAAGCTCACTCAATTCATTGACCAGTTGTTGATGCAGTTCACCGAGCGCAGCAGGTTCGACGCGATGCTTGCGCGCCAGATCCAGAATCACCTGGAGTCGCTGTTCAATCACCTCAAGTTCCGCCGGGTTGAGTTCGATGCCATCGCCGTAGGAGCGTAGCTGTGAAACGCTCTCATCAATCTGCACCAGTGCATCCTGTAGCATATCAACGACCGGATTCAGCTTTTCATCGACTTCAGCAATGTCCTGAATCGAAGCAATAACGCGGGCAACATTCGACTGAATATTGGAATCATCATTGCCATAAAGTTCTTCCAGTGACTGCTGTACGGTCGTGGTTAATTTTTCGGCGTGGGCGAGGCGGGAATGCTGTTCGTTGAGCTTTTCGTATTCATTATCTTCCAGCGCCAGCGCGTCGAGTTCCTGTGTGAGAAAACGTAACAGATCGAGACGATTATTTCTGTCGCTGCCGGCCTGTTCAAGATGCTGCAACTGCTCATGCACCAGCTTAAGTTGCACGTAAGCATTGCTGACTGCTTCGATTAAATTGGAATGGTTGGCATAGTCATCGAGTAACCGGCGCTGTGCCACCGGCTTCATCAAAGACTGGTGTTCATGTTGGCCGTGAATATCAATCAGCATTTCACCCAGTTCCCGAATCAGCTGCAAATTAACCGGTGTGCCGTTAATGTAGGCGCGCGAACGTCCGTCTTTGGAAACGCGACGGCGTAACAGACATTCATCATCGGCATTTAATGCCTGCTCGACCAGCCAGGAGCGGACTGCTTCATTATTTTGAATGTCGAATTCGGCGACAATTTCAGCGTGCTCGGCACCCTGTTTTATGCTGTCGTTATCGGCGCGATCACCCAGTACCATTCCGAGTGCGCCTAACAGAATCGATTTGCCCGCACCGGTCTCGCCAGTGAGCGCAGTCATGCCGGTTTCGAAATCTAGTTCCAGTCTATCGATGATGGCGAAGTTGCGAATCGTTAGGTGTAAAAGCATATCAGTAGCGTTAAGTTCGTTCGTTCCAGTGAAGTTTGAGGCGCAGAATATCAAAATTACTGTGCCCCTGCGGATGCAATAGTGTAATCGTATGTTGTTTGCGTTTAATGATGATGTGATCGCCGATATCAACATTAAACGAGGTCTGTCCGTCACAGGTGACTTGCGCGTTAGCCTGTTTGGTTTCGCTGATTAATATATCCACTTCCGAGTTGGAATCAATAACCAGCGGGCGACTGCTCAGGGTGTGCGGGCAGATCGGCACCAGCGTAATGGCGTCAAGATCCGACTGCAAAATCGGGCCGCCGCTGGAGAGAGCATAAGCGGTTGAACCGGTGGGTGTGGAAACGATTAAACCATCGGCGCGCTGGTGGCTGACAAATTGATTGTTGATATGGGTTTCGAATTCAATCATCCGCACCACATCGCGCACATGCACCACGACATCGTTGAGCGCATCGGCGGAAAATATAACGCTGTTGTTTCGCATCACCCTGGCTTCGAGCAGAAAGCGTTTCTCTTTGATGTGTTGCCCCGATAAAATGGCGTCGAGTTCAGTATCGATTTCATCGGGGGAAACATCGGCGAGAAAACCGAGCCGGCCGATGTTGATGCCCACCATGGGCACGTTTTTGTCGGCGAGTGAACGGGCTGCATTCAGAATCGTGCCGTCACCGCCGACGGTAATGGCCAGGTCGCAACGTCTGCCCAGTTCTTCGCGTGAGACGACGCGGTAATTATGGCGGTGTTCGATGTCCTCGACGCATTCATCCAGTAAAACTTCGCAATTTTTTGAGTTTAAATAATCCAGAAGGTGCGTCAACGTATCGCTGACCAGCTCGGTGTGAGTCTTGGTGATAATGCCTATTGTGTTGAACTGCATAATTTTTTTCCGCGGAGCAATGCGTTTACATTAGCATGCAAAAACGCTTGCGCCATTTTTATTTTTTCGAATCTTTTTTAAGCTGGTAGAGCAGGTCCAGCGCCTCGCGCGGGCTGAACCTGTCCACGTCCATATCCTGCAGGCGTTCAATCACCGGGTGCGGGCGGTTGCTGAACATTTCAAACTGGCCGCTGTCGGCGCGCGCTTCGATGCTGTTCTGTTCCAGCTCCACCAGTTTCTTGCGCGCCTGGCTGATCACCTCGGCAGGGACCCCGGCCAGCTGCGCCACCTGTAAACCGTAACTCTGATTCGCCGGGCCGGGTTTCACGCTGTGTAGAAACACAATTTTCTCGCCGTGCTCGACAGCATCGATATGCACGTTGGCGATACCGGCGAGTTCATCGGGCAGGGCGGTGAGTTCAAAATAATGTGTCGCGAACAGCGTGTAGGCTCTGTTGCTGCTGGCCAGATGATGCGCGCACGCCCAGGCCAGCGAGAGGCCGTCAAAGGTGCTGGTGCCGCGGCCAATTTCATCCATCAGCACCAGGCTGTTGGCGGTGGCGTTGTTGAGAATGTTGGCCGCTTCGGTCATCTCCACCATGAAAGTCGAGCGCCCGCTGGCCAGATCATCGGACGCGCCGATGCGGGTGAAGATGCGATCAATCGGGCCGATGGTCGCTTTCTTCGCCGGCACATAACTGCCGATGCAGGCCAGCAGCACGATCAGCGCAGTCTGACGCATGTAGGTCGATTTACCCCCCATGTTGGGGCCGGTGATGATGTTCATGCGCTTGCTGTCGCTGAGCCGGGTATCGTTGGCGATGAAGCTTGAATCGAGCACGCGCTCGACCACCGCGTGGCGGCCGCCCTGAATATGAATGCCTGATGATTCCACCAGCTCCGGGCAGCAGTAATCCAGCGTTTCCGCGCGCTCGGCGAGGCAGGCCAGGGTGTCTATCTGCGCCAGCGAGCGTGCGCATTGCTGCAACGGCTCGAGCTGGTCCTGTAGCGAGGCGAGCACGGTTTCATAAATGGATTTTTCCAGCGAGAGCGAACGCTCGCGCGCACTCAGCACCTTGTCTTCGTACTCTTTCTTTTGGGCGGTGATAATACGCTAGGTGTTTTTCAGCGTCTGCCGGCGGGTATAGGTGTCGGGCACCTCATTGGAATGCAGCCGGCTGATCTCGATGAAGAAACCGTGCACCCGGTTATAACCGACCTTGAGGGTTTTGATGCCGGTGTTTTCGGGCTCGCGGATTTCGAGCCGGGCCAGAAAATCATCGGCGTTTTTACTGAGCGAACGCAGCTCATCAAGCTCGGCATTAAAACCTTCAGCGATAACCCCGCCATCGCGAATCAGCACCGGCGGGTTTTCGATGATCGCCGCCGACAGCAGCGCCACCACCTCAGGGTGTTCGCTGATCTCGGTGGACAGCCGTTGCTGCAGCGGTGCGTGACACTCGCCGAGCGTGCGCTGCAACTCGGGCAGGGTTTGCAGCGACAGCCGCAGCGTGTCGAGATCGCGCGGGCGCGCCGAACCCAGCGCCACCCGGCTCATAATGCGCTCTACATCACCGATGGCGTGTAGCTGTTGCTGTAAATCGCTAAACAGCCCCGATTGCATCAGCTCGCCGAGCGACTGGTGGCGCTGTTTGAGAATCGCGGTATCGCGCAGCGGATTGTGCAGCCAGCGGCGCAAACAGCGGCTGCCCATGGCCGTGGTGGTGCGGTCGATCACCGACGACAGTGTGTTATCGGTGCCGCCGGAGAGGTTAAATTCAATCTCCAGATTGCGCCGGCTGGCCGCGTCCAGAATTACTGAATTGTCGGTGCTCTCCACGTGCAGGCCGGTAATGTGCGGCAGCGCCGCGCGCTGGGTATTGCGCACATACTGCATCAGGCAGCCCGCCGCCATCACGGCCGCATCCAGCCCGTCACAGCCAAAACCGCTCAGATCGCGGGTGCCAAACTGTTCGTTGAGCACACGCTGCGCCGAATCGGCGTCGAACCACCAGGGCGGCTGCGCCCGGCTGGCAATCTTGCGGTTGAGCTGCTGGTTCAGATTATTCAGATACTGCGCATCCTCGGAGAACAGCAACTCCGCCGGGTTCAGTCGCTCCAGCTCGGCATAAAGATGCTCCAGCGAATCCAGCTCTAGCACATGAAAACGCCCGGCACTGACATCCAGCGCGGCCACACCATAGCGGTTATTAAAGTGATGCACCGCCACTAGCAGATTATCCCTGCGCTCATTCAGCAGCGACTCCTCAGTTACTGTGCCTGGCGTGACGATGCGCAACACCTCACGCTCCACCGGCCCCTTGCTGGTCGCCGGATCGCTGGTCTGCTCGCAAATCGCCACCGATTCACCCTGATTGATCAGCCGCGCCAGATAATTATCCGCCGCGTGATAGGGAATGCCGCACATCGGAATCGGCACCCCGCCGGAATGGCCGCGCGCGGTCAGCGTAATATCCAGCAACTTCGCCGCCTTGCGGGCATCGTCGAAGAACATCTCGTAAAAATCGCCCATCCGGTAAAACATCAGGGTATCGGGATGATCCGCCTTAAGGCGCAGGTACTGCTGCATCATCGGCGTATGGGTTACCGGTTTTTCTATAGGGCGGGTCGCGTTTTCAGCCATATTATTATCAGGAGCAGGGGTGGATTTCATGTAGCGATTCTACTAGAAGTTTTCAGAGCGGACTAATTTTGTTGGAATAAAATTGAACCGCCGTTTAGGGCCGTCCCACTGGACAAAATATATGGATGGATTTTGTAGATAAGATAGTTCGGGGCTTACGTTCCACAGCGGGAAGACACAATCCCGTGTCTATCTTTTTGTTTGATGTTGGAAATCTATATGGGCACGCTACGCTTTGCCCATTCTATGTAAAAACTCTGCGTTCTTTGGCTGAATAGTCTTCGGTTCTATCTCACCACATCAAATCATCAGGGATCTGATGTTCGGCATAAGGGTCGTTGGCGTCGATTTCATGTTTTTCTTCCTGGAATAAAACGACGCGTTTCTCATTGCGTTGCTGGATTTTTTCGGCGATGGCTTTGGGGATGAGTTCGTACTGGCCGGTGATGCGGGCGATGCCCAGTTTGCCCTGTACGATCTGTTTCTGCATTTCTTCGTTAATGTAAATGCGTTTGATTTTTTTCTGGTGCTCGAAGTTGTAGGCGATGTCGCAGTTGTGCTCGCGTTCGATGCGATTGGTTCTGATGAGCTGGTCGATTTCAGCGGAGATGGCTTTCTGCCGCGCCTGTTCCTGTTTCTTCTGGTTGAGCTCGCGGTCGCGTTGGGCTTTTTCTTCGGCGGCTTGTTGTATTTTTATTTTGTTTTCATCAACAACTTTTATTTTCTTGTTGTTGTGCTGCTGTTTTTTTACTTTCTGCTTGTCCTGTTTGGCTTTCTGAACTTGTTGTTTGTTGACCAGGCCGGCTTTGAGGAATTGGTCTTGGAAAGGGTTGCTCATTGAGAATATCTCGTTATTACTGGTGTCTGTAAGTGTGGGCATTTTACCCTGATTATCGCTGTAGTGCAGCAGGGGCAATGCTGGCGGGCTGTAGGTGCGACAAATTCGCACGAGCGTTCGCTTAACAGTGTTGTGCGAATGAATTCGCACCTACAGTTAAAAGAGTGGTTTTGGCTTACGCGGGAACATCGATGGAGGCGCGGATGCATTGTAGCAGGCCGTAATCGTAGGCACCTTCGAAGGCTTCGTGGATGGGTTTCAGTTTTTTGTCTTCGTCGCCGAAATTTAGAAAGGCGTTTTGGATGACCTTGATTTCCTTTTCGCTGAGTTCGATCACCTGCTGCAATTCAACTTCGCCGGTTTCGATGGCTTTGGCCAGGTGGGTGTGGATGGTGGTGAGTTTCAGGTTGCGGTGGGCGGCGATGGCTTCGGCGTTCATACCCGAGCGCAGCAATGACAGAGTCTCTTCAACGGTGTCGCTGCTGGAGGTGGGGTTGGCGACGGTATCGATGTGCTCTCTGATGACCTTTAAAAACTCATCGGCATAGGCTTCGAGCTTTTTCTCGCCGACACCGGACATTCTGGAAAACTGGTCGTGGTTCTGCGGCTGGCGTTCGACCATTTCCATCAGGGTGGCGTCGTGGAAAATGACGTAGGGCGGCACGTTGGATTCATCGGCCAGGGTTTTCCGGCAGGCGCGTAATGCTTCCCACAGGGCTTTTTCTGTATCTTTGACGGTGTTGTAGGCCTTGCGTCCGCGCTGGGTCAGTTTTATCTGTTTGCTTTCCTTGCGTAGATGCAGGGTCTCTTCGCCGCGTAATACCGGGCGGCACTGTTAGGTCAGGCGCAGGTTGCCGTGGCCTTCCACGTCCACCGAGAGCAGGTTTCTGGCGATGAGCTGGCGGTAGACGCTGTTCCACTGTTTGGCGTCCAGCTCTTTGCCGATGCCATACACGCTGAGCCGGTCGTGGCCGAACTGTTTGATGCGGGCCATGTCTTTGCCCAGCAGGACATCAATGAGATAGGTGACGCCAAAACGCTGGTTGGTTTTGTAGACGCAGGACAGCGCTTTTTGCGCGACCACGGTGGCATCCCAGGTTTCGACCGGGACCAGGCAGGTATCGCAATTGCCGCAGGGCTGCTCCAGGTGATCATCGAAATATTTCAACAGCGCCTGTCGCCGGCAGGTGGTGAGTTCGCTGAAACCGAGCATGGATTGCAGTTTGTGGCGCTCGACCCGTTTGTGGGCTTCGTCGGCGTCGGAAGTTTCCATCATCTGTTTCAGCATGATGACATCCTGCAGACCGTACATCATCCAGGCGTCGGAGGGCAGACCATCACGACCGGCGCGGCCGGTTTCCTGATAATAGGTTTCGATGCTCTTGGGTAAATTCAGGTGCGCCACACAGCGGACATCAGGCTTGTCGATGCCCATGCCGAAGGCAATGGTGGCGACGATGATGACGCCGTCTTCGCTTAAAAAACGGCTTTGATGCTGTTGCCGGATTGGTGCCGATAAACCGGCATGATAGGGCAGTGCGTTCAGCCCTTTTGAGCTTAACCAGGCGGCGATCTGCTCGACCTTCTTGCGCGACAGGCAGTAGACAATACCGGCTTCGTTTTCATGTTCGTTGAGAATAAAGCGCAGCAGCTGCTCTTTGGCGTTGCCCTGATTCTGGGAAATGCTGTAACGGATGTTGGGGCGATCGAAACCGGAGACAAACAGCTCGGCGTTTTCCAGCGCCAGCCGATGAATGATCTCCTTGCGCGTGGGCGCATCGGCGGTGGCGGTGAGGGCGATGCGCGGAATCGCCGGAAAGCGTTCGTGCAGGATGGAGAGCTGGATGTATTCCGGGCGGAAATCGTGACCCCATTGCGATACGCAGTGTGCCTCATCGATGGCAAACAGGGCAATGGGTGCGCGTTCCAGTAGATTCAGAAAGCGCTCGGTCGTCAGGCGCTCGGGGGCGACATAGAGCATATCCAGCTCACCGCACAGCAGCTGCTGTTCGACTTCGCGGGCACTGGCGGCATCCAGGGTCGAATTCAGGAAGGCCGCGCTGACGCCCAGCTGTTTTAAGGCGGCAACCTGATCCTGCATGAGCGCGATCAGCGGCGAGACGATGATGCCGACGCCTGCGCGCGCCATGGCTGGAATCTGGTAACACAGGGACTTGCCGCCGCCGGTGGGCATCAGCACCACGGCATCCCTGCCATCGATAAGCTGCTCAATAATGGCCTGCTGCTGGTCGCGAAATTCTGAATAGCCGAAAGTGCTGTTCAGAATATGGAGTGCTTTGTCTTCCATGGTTGTTATTGATTAACCCGGTTATTAAATTGAATGATTGTGTAAATGTGCCGGCTACGGCTCTGCTGCTTTAATCTTTGGAATAGAAAACGCCAGGCAGTCAGCTTTTTTTGATCTCACGGGTTTTTTCGTGATTGACTTCACTGTCATCAATCTACACCTGATTGATGCTTAAGCGTTTGAATTTAAGTGCCGACAGCTCGATGGGGAAGCGGTTAGTGACCACGCCTTCCACTGTTTGTATGACTATTGCCATTTTTCATTCTCCTCAAACTTGCATCAGCGGCATCATTTTAAACAAATTATAGGGGTGTATTTTGATTATTCTTGAAATTAATGGTTATAGGCATCGGTCATGGCTGTCTTCATGATTTGATCGGCGTTGTGGAACCGTGCAGGCATTTGTTAAAGTGATGATCTTTATCCAGGTGATCGGTATGCAACATGATGGCAACAGAAGAATCGAATCGGGCACTGGCGCAACGGCTGGGTGAATGCCTGAAGGCCAGAGGGTTGAAGTTGGCGACGGCGGAGTCGTGCAGCGGTGGCTGGATTGCCAAGACGATCACCGATCTGCCGGGCAGCTCGACCTGGTTTGAATGCGCGCTTGTCTGTTACAGCAATGAATCGAAACACGATTTGTTGGGCGTGCCGATGGCGACTATCAACGAGTTTGGCGCGGTGAGCGGCGACACTGTGCTGGCCATGACCGACGGCGTGTTTGAACGGACTTCGGCGGATGTGGTGGCGAGCGTCAGCGGTGTTGCCGGTCCCGACGGCGGCAGCGATGACAAGCCGGTAGGCACGGTCTGGCTAAGCTGGGGCAAGCGCGATAAAATCGCCTATGCCCACGAGTTTCATTTTGAGGGCGATCGTGAAGCGGTGCGCCTGCAATCGGTCGAAGCAGCGCTTAATGCAGTCATGGATGTTCTGAACTGTGCCTGAACAGGCCGTTGAGCATAAACGGATTTTCCTGGCATTGTGGCCCGATGAAGCAACCCGCGCGCAGCTCTATGCGCATCAGCAAAAAATAAAACTCGATCCCGCGCTGCACGCGGCTCTGCAACAGGGCCGGGCGGTGAAGCCGGGCAATCTACACATGACCCTGCACTTTATCGGTTCGGTTTCGAGTGAGGTGTTGCAGAATCTGACCTCGGCGCTGGATTTGGTGCAGGGCAACGCCTTTGAAATGAAGATTGATATGGCCGGTTATTTCCCCCGACCCAGGGTGCTCTGGCTGGGCGTGGCGCAGGTGCCGCCGGCGTTACCGGCGCTGGTGCAGCAAACTGCTGTTTGCGTGCAGCAATGCATCGAAGCTTATGAATTTCGATCATTTCAGCCGCACATTACGCTGTTTCGCAAGGTGAGAACCCCGGGCGAGTTGGTGCAGCTTCCGGCGATCCACTGGCCTGTCAACAGCTTTGCGCTGGTGGAGTCGAAGACCCTGCCCGAAGGGGTTCAGTATGAGGTTCTGAGGTCGTGGCCGCTGGCGCCGCTGCTGTTTTAATGGTGATAAATAGGTTTAACGTTGATCTATAAGCTGTTGTTATTCAATAGTTCATCCATTTCTTTTTCCTTCGCCGGATGAACAAAAATCGCGTGTATCGGGAACAGCTCATTGAGCTTGTCGACATACTGACGCTCGGATTTTTCGACAATAACGATGACTTTGGTGTGGGGTGAATACTTCTGCAAGGTGGACAGAAAAACGTCCAGATTGCTGATGTTCACGCCTGCGTAGTTGTTGCCATAACCGTAAAAGAATTCAGCCACGATGAAGTCGGGCTGCTGGCTTTTTAACAGGCTGATTGCCTTGCGAATGGAATTGACGATTTTTTCTTCAAATCCGAGTTTATGATAGAGCCGGCCAAAATTGGGATGCATCGACGATTCGATAATGGAGAGGAGTGTGGGCATGGGATTATTTGGCGGTTGATTTAATCCTGTGTTCCTGTTTATGGGGATTTAGATAACATCCTACAGTCGGCAGCGGCAAATTGTTAGTCGGCGGTTAAAAGATTTTAACCGCCGACCTTCTTTTGGGAGGCTTCTTGGAGCCTTCAGTTTTCAGCCGCGAGCTATTCAGGCACGCCCTGCCACAGCATCTCATAGCCGGTTTCGAAGGTTTCCGAACAGAACTCGGCGACGGCATCAAATTTTTCCTTGAAGATGTGATCGGCGTGTGATTTTTCATGCTGCTCGAAGGATTTCCAGTAGTTGATGATAACGAGATGCTCGTCTGCTTTTTTGGAAGAGGCGACCGAACCTTCTTCGGAAATGAAGCCGGCATATTTGAATACCTGGCCGCCGATGAAGCCACCGGCCTCGTCACC
>JAQICG010000392.1 GCA_027858635.1 Gammaproteobacteria bacterium
GAATAGCATTCGGGCCGTATTCGGCCAGACGTTTTTTCGCTTCTGCCGCGCTCAGGCCCGTGGCCGAAGATTCAAGCTGCTGCAAAGTTTCATCGACTTCCAAGGTATGCCAGGCGGGTGCGGCCATGTTACGAACCCGCAATCAGATAGATAAGTAAGACCGTCACTATAGCGACGAATAAAGTCTGCAAGCCACTGCGCAGCCATGAGACCTGTGCGATGCTGCCCAGAAAAACGCCTAGCAGAAAAATCAGCAGCAGCGCGATGATGATCGCACTGTAGAGCGGCGAGAGCGGCGTGAATGGCAGTGACACACCGGCGACAGAGAGTGCTATAGGAGAAAGAATTAACAGCGAAATAAGCAGCGGCGACAGACCATTAACCAGTGCCGTCAGCAGCGGCACCCAGCGCGAGGCATCGCCGTGCGCACTCTCCTTGAGATCGCTGATCATCGCCTGTTCGAGTTTGTCGAGCGCATGTTTGCGTTCAGCCGATTCGCTGATGTAGGCGCTGCTCAAACCGCTCATGCCCAGCGCAATAGCCGCACCCAGGCAGACGCTAAGAATCACCGACAAATCATCCGCTTCACTGACGATAAATCCAATGATCAAACCCAACATGGTGAGCGCGCCATCAAAACCGTTGACCACAACATAACGGCGCATAATGTCGCGGTTATGGGTGATATCCAGTAAAAACTTTATCCGCCGCAGCAAGAACATAAAAACTTAATCAGCCTCTACTTCATGTTGAATTTCAGCTTCATTGCAAACTTCAACTTCATCGATGCTGTGCAGCGAGCCGCCCAGATCTTTTATCACCACCTGAACGGCTGCAAAATCTATGGTATTGGCCGTGATTTCTATTTGCACCGTTTCAGTGTTTTCATCCACTTCCAGCACAATCAGATACACCCGATAATCAACACCGACACCGGCAATGCTCTGTGAAAACTCAAGCGTATTGGGTTGATGGGGCTTGAGCACATCCAGAACAATCCTTTTTACGTAAACCATAATCTTCAACCTCTGTTTTTTTCTTATCCGGTGCAGACATAAAATAGTCTGCTGGTATTTTTGTCCTGCCATTTGTCGATGATAAATTCCATTTATATTTAAGTATATATACTTCCTCGAATTTAAAAACAAGTCTGAGGTAATGGCTTTATAGCCTGACAACATACCCGCTTGAGTTTATATTGATAATATTAAGAAGTGGTAGCAACATTTTTCGTTAATCAGCTGGCGAATTCTTTCAATTGCGCTCACACTAAACCATCAACACGAAAACATGCCACCAAAAAAAACAATAGATAACTCATGGAATATTTCGATAAAACCTATCACCCACCAGGCACTTCGCCTGGAACACTGATTGACAGTGAGGAAATCACTGCCGACAGATCCACTATTAGTGTACTTGATTACACCGCTCATGATTTCATTGAAAAAGAACTCTCCGGTGCCGAAGAGTGCGCGCCTTATCTGGAAAAAGACAGCGTCACCTGGATACATCTGCAAGGCCCGATTCAGGCAGACACGCTCAAAAACATCGGCCATATATTTGAGCTACATCCTCTGACTCTGGAGGATATTCTGAATAAAGGACAACGTCCCAAGATTGAAGAGTACGATGACCTGCTGTTCGTCATCATGTCCATGCCGACCGAGATTAACGGCACCGTCATCATCGAACAGGTTTCGATTTTTATGGGTGAAAATTACATCATCAGCGTTCACGCCGGCAGCCTCGATCCATTTGAGCCGTTGCGACATCGTTTACGCAAGGCCAACAGCGGCATTCGTCAAAAACAAGCCGACTATCTGCTCTACTGCATTCTGGATTTAATTATCGACCAGGGCTATCCCATACTGGAAAATTTTAGCGAAAACATTGAAACCATCGAAGAGGAATTGTTAAAAACCTCCGCCAATAAAAACACCCTCACCGACATTCACCGCATACGCCGTGAGTTATTACTGTTAAGGCGTAACCTGTGGCCGCAACGTGAGGTGATCAACAATTTATTGCGGGGTGAAAACGCACTCATTCATAAAGATACATCGCTCTATATCCGCGACTGTTACGACCATACCATTCAAATTCTGGATCTGATTGAGAACTACCGTGAAATGGCTGCCGGCTTAATTGATATGTATCTATCATTCACCAGCCAGCGCCTGAATGAGATCATGCGCGTACTCACCATGATCGCCACCATTTTCATCCCGTTAACTTTTGTGGTGGGCGTGTACGGGATGAATTTCAGTCACCCGAACAGCCCCTGGGCCATGCCGGAACTTAACTGGTATTTTGGCTACCCCATAATATGGGGAGTCATGATTGCCATAGTCGCGGGTATGATTTTCTATTTTAAACGTAAACGCTGGCTTTAACCGCTGCATAATAAATACGCCTATAAGGCTAGATGACTGAGTATGTTTCACCTGCCTCAGCTAGAATATGCCCTATATAGTCACGCACTGCTCCGGCCTCGCTCTGTTGCGATCAAAACCATGGCCGGCAATGTGCTGAATCACCAATGCACCTAAAAAATGATTAGCACCCCATGAACCCTGCCACCGACGACGATATCCAGAAACAAGAAGAGCTGCATCAGGTCGATTTCATTATTGGCCAGCTTAAAGCCGGGAATGATGCGGCTATCGGCAGGCATCTTGAGCAACTGCATGCAGCTGAAATCGCCGACATTCTGGAATCACTGCCGCCTGATTTGCGTCGGCAGCTGTGGCAGCTGCTGCCGGTGGAGATGGAGGGCGAGACCCTTATTTACCTCGGCGACGAGGCGCGCAGCAGCATCATTGATGAAATGGAGCATCACGAAGTGGTGGCCGCCACCGAATCCATGGCGGTGACTGATCTCGCCGATGTCATGGATGAGTTGCCGGAGGATGTCAGCGAGGCGGTGCTGCAATCACTGGACGAAGATCGCCGCCAGCGTCTGGAGACTACGCTCTCTTTCGCCGAAGGCACGGCGGGTCGTCTGATGAGCAGCGACGTTATCAGCGTGCGCAAGGATGTCTCCATCGCGGTGGTGCTGCGCTACCTGCGCAGACTTAAACCATTGCCGCCGCATACCGATGCGCTGATGGTGACCGATGAACATGGTACCTATCTGGGCAAACTAACGCTGGCCGAAGCCGTTGCCGAACACCCTGATGCGTTGGTCGCCGAGGTTATGCAGGAGGCCACCGACCGGGTGCATGTGGACGCGGATGCTCATGATGTGGCGCTGCTGTTTGAACGCCGCGACCTGATCTCGGTCGCCGTGGTCGACGAGGATGAAAAACTGGTGGGGCGCATCACGGTTGATAACGTGGTCGACATCATCCTCGCTGAAGCTAACAAAGCCTTGCTGGCCAGTGCTGGCCTGAGCGAAGATGAAGACCTTTTCGCCCCGGTTTTTCACAGCACCAAACGTCGCGCCGTCTGGCTGGGCATCAATCTGGTGACGGTCTTTTTAGCGGCCTGGGTGATTGGCCGCTTCGAACTGGTGCTGGATAAAATCGTCGCCCTTGCCGTGCTGATGCCGGTGGTCGCCAGCATGGGCGGTATCGCCGGCAGCCAGACACTGACCCTGACCATCCGCGGTCTGGCGCTGGGCCAGGTGAGTAGTTCCAACCTGCGCTGGCTGGGCAACAAAGAGCTGATGGTGGGCTTACTAAACGGTTTTGTCTGGGCTGTTGTGGTGGCGATTGTAACCTTTCTCTGGTTTCAGGATACCAGCATTGCCCTGATTATCGCCGCGGCTATGATGCTCAATCTTATTGCCGCCGCCTTTTCCGGGGTCTTGATTCCGGTGATTCTGACGCGCATGGGCATCGATCCGGCGCTGTCTGCCGCAGTGGTCTTGACCACGGTAACGGATGTGGTAGGTTTTCTGAGTTTTCTCGGACTGGCCACCCTCTTTCTTTTATAAAAAACCGCCGTTATGAATACAGCCGCGCTACAATCCGAAAACTTAATCTTACCATTGTACACCTGTTCCTCCAGTCACAAGAAAAACTAACAAATTAAAAAAGGATTCACTCATGAAAATAGCCATACTCTCGCGCAACAAAAAGCTCTACTCCACCCGTCGCCTTATTGAAGCCTGCGAACAACGAGGCCATGAACCCGTCGTGCTCGATGTGCTGCGCTCTTACATGGAGGTGGTGCCGAGCAAGCCGGAGGTACATTTTAAAGGTCAGACGCTGGAGCCTTTTGAGGCGGTGATCCCACGTATTGGTGCCTCCATCACTTTCTACGGCACCGCCGTGCTCAGACAGTTTGAGATGATGGGCTCATTTCCCCTCAATGAGTCGGTTGCCATCTCCCGCTCACGTGACAAACTTCGTTCATTGCAGCTGCTTTCGCGCAAGGGCGTGGGTTTGCCCAGTACCGGTTTCGCACATCACCCTGATGCCATTCCGGATCTGATCAAGATGGTCGGTGGTGCGCCGCTGGTAATCAAACTGCTGGAAGGCACGCAGGGCATCGGCGTGGTGCTGGCCGAGACCCGGAAAGCGGCTGAAAGTGTCATCGAGGCATTCATGGGGCTGAAAGCGAACATCATGGTACAGGAATATATTAAAGAGGCCGGCGGCGCGGATATCCGCTGCCTGGTCATCGGCGAGAAAGTTGTTGCCACCATGAAACGTCAGGCCCTGCCCGGTGAATTCCGCTCCAATCTGCATCGCGGCGGCAGCGCGACATTGATCAAGATCACCCCTGCTGAACGCGCTACTGCGGTTAAGGCCGCCAAAATCATGGGGCTCAATGTCGCCGGTGTTGACCTGCTACGTTCAGAGCGCGGGCCACTAGTGATGGAAGTAAATTCTTCGCCCGGTCTTGAAGGCATCGAAGTCGCCACCGGTAAAGACATCGCCGGCATGATCATTGAGTTCATCGAAAAAAATGCCAAACCTTATAAAACAAGAACCAAAGGCAAAGGATAACGCCCATGTCCGACCAGCCCTTAACGATTAACGGCGTCACCTTCGCGGCAGGCACACGCACCACCGTCGAACTGCCGGTGGGTCGGCTTTGCACCCACACGCCCATGACCATGCCGGTGCATGTCGTGCGGGGCAAAAAATCCGGCCCGCGTCTTTTTGTCAGTGCCGCCATTCATGGCGATGAAATCAACGGTGTAGAAATCATCCGCCGGCTGCTGAAAAGCCCCGTGCTCAAGCAGCTGCGCGGCACTATCATCGCGGTTCCCATTGTTAACGCTCACGGCTTCATCAGCCAGTCGCGTTACCTGCCCGACAGGCGTGATCTGAACCGCTCCTTCCCGGGCAGCGAGCAGGGTTCGCTGGCGGCGCGGCTGGCGAATCTGTTTATGCAGGAGATTGTCTGCCAGAGCACCCACGGCATCGACATCCATACCGGTGCACGTCACCGCGACAACCTGCCCCAGATCCGCGCCAACCTGAAAGATGAAGAGACCAATAAGTTAGCCAGGGCGTTTAATGTTCCCGTCATCATCTCCTCCAATCTGCGCGACGGCTCGTTGCGCGAGTCGGCTGCGGAATATGGTATTCCCATGCTGCTGTACGAAGCGGGTGAAGCCCTGCGCTTCGATGAGGTTTCGATTCGAGCCGGAGTGAAAGGCATCGTCAATGTCATGCGGTTGCTGAAAATGCTGCCACCATCACGCCGAACCTCTAAAAAACAGAGAGAGGCCGTAATCGCCAATTCCAGTGCCTGGGTTCGTGCCCCCGACAGCGGCATTTTTCGCGCCATGGTCGCATTGGGTAGCTGGGTAAAAAAAGACACGTTGCTGGGTGTAGTTGCCGATCCTTTTGGCGAAACCGAAAGCCGGATTACCGCCACCGTTAGTGGCATTGTTATTGGCCGAACCAACCTGCCACTGACCAATGAAGGCGATGCGCTATTTCATATTGCCCGTTTCGAACACGTCGAAGATGCCGCCAGTACGGTCGATGCGTTTAATGAAGAATATGCCCATGAATTAATTCCCTATACCCATATGGAAAGTCCAATTGCCTAGGGTGCTTTTGAGCTAATGAAATGAAAAAAATAGTTTTATACCTGCTCTGTTTTAAAAAGGTCATTGACTTATTAACGGGAGATAACAAAAAATTCTATTTGTAGTTAAGCCAGTCGGAATAAATATTAGCCCGCTAAGGAACATATATGAATAGAACGCAGCAAATGCTGCTGACCCTGTTAACCTGTTTGTGTTCCACAGGGCTGTTTGCGCAGGTCACTGTCAATATTGAAATCAGCGGTATCAGCGAACCGCTGGAGGGAAACGCGCGCCTGTTTCTGAGCCTGGTGCAAGTGCAAGGCCATACCCTGCTGAGTGAAGGCCGGATGCGTCACCTGCACAAAAAAGCGCCGCAGGAAATCGCCGATGCCCTGAAGCCTTATGGCTATTACCGCCCCGACATTAAATCCCGATTAACTCAAACTGCGCCCGGACAGTGGCAGGCTCATTACAGCGTTGATCCCGGTCCGCCGGTGCGTATCAGCGAGTTCAACCTCAATCTCATCGGTGCGATGAAAGATGATCCGGAAGCTCAGACGCTGATCAATAATCTCCCTCTCCGGGAAGGCGCTGTGCTCGACCATTCCGCCTATAATGATATCAAGGAGAGTCTGGCCGAGCTGGCTCGTGAGCGGGGTTATTTCGACGCCGAACTTGTTACCCGTCGGATTGAAATTGATATTGAAGTTTATGAAGCC
>JAQICG010000091.1 GCA_027858635.1 Gammaproteobacteria bacterium
GACCAAGGACAAACTGGTTTCTTCAGAAGTTAAAGCCATTGTGGAATCAACCATGGCTGAAACGCTGCATGATTTCCTGCGGGAAAGACCAGCTGAAGCTAAAGCGATAACCGCAAAAATTGTTGATGCTGCACGGGCGCGGGAAGCGGCTAAAAAAGCGCGGGAAATGACCCGACGTAAAGGCGCGCTGGATATTGCCGGACTACCCGGAAAACTGGCGGATTGCCAGGAAAAAGACCCCAGCTTAAGCGAGCTTTATTTAGTGGAAGGGGACTCGGCGGGAGGTTCGGCCAAACAGGGCCGATCCAGAAAAACCCAAGCCATTTTACCACTGAAAGGTAAGATCCTGAACGTCGAGAAAGCTCGCTTTGACAAGATGATCGCCTCTGCCGAGGTCGGTACCTTGATAACCGCGTTGGGCTGCGGCATTGGTAAAGATGAATATAATCCTGATAAATTACGTTACCATCACATCATCATCATGACCGATGCGGATGTCGATGGCTCTCATATTCGCACTTTGCTGTTGACCTTCTTCTATCGTCAGATGAAGGAGCTGGTGGAGCGGGGCCATATCTATATTGCCCAACCACCGCTGTACAAGGTGAAAAAAGGCAAGCAGGAGCGCTATGTCAAAGATGATGATGAATTAAACGCCCATCTGCTACAGATTGCACTGAATGGCTCAAAATTATTTGTAAGCAAAGACACGCCCGCGTTGTCCGATACAGCGCTGGAAGATCTGGCGCAGAGCTATCTGCATGCGAGATCATCGATTCAACGGCTGTCAAGAAGAGTGGATCTCAATATCCTGGATGAGATGATAAATCTCTGCGGTATTCATAAGGAAGAGCTCGGGAATGTGGATGCGTTGAAAAAATATGCAGATAACTTGTTGATTTTATTGAATAAGCACAAGTTATCGGGAATGTTTTATCGTTATCAGATAATCACAGATGAAGAGGCTAAGCCGGCAATAGAGCTGATTCGCCAACTGCACGGTCTGGATCACAGTTATATATTTGATGAAGAGTTTTTCACCTCTTCCGATTATAGACAGATCGTTAAAATGGGTGACAAGGTCGATGGTTTGTTAGGTGAAGATGCCTACATCGAACGCGGCGATAAGCAGCATATGGTCAGCTCTTTCGAAGAGGTGATGGTGTGGTTGATGGATCAGGCGCGCAAGGGACTGAGTGTTCCGCGCTATAAAGGTCTGGGTGAGATGAATCCGGATCAGCTCTGGGATACCACCATGAACCCTGAAACCCGTCGCATGCTTCAAGTGAAGATCGAAGATGCGGTCGCCGCCGATCAGGTGTTTACTACCCTGATGGGGGATCATGTGGAACCACGGCGTGAATTCATTGAAAGCAACGCGCTATCTGCGACTAATATTGATACCTGATCTGTTGTCACCCGCATGAACTATACCGATCTGCGCGATTTCATACAGCAGCTGGAATCACAGGGCGAGCTCAAGCGCATACAGATTGAGGTTGACCCCTATCTGGAAATTACGGAAATCTGTGACCGCACGTTGAAAGCGCAGGGCCCAGCGCTGTTATTCGAAAATGTAAAAGGCTCGACGGTGCCCATACTGGCTAACCTGTTCGGCACCCCCAGGCGCGTCGCCATGGGTATGGGTAAGGATGACGTGAGCGCCTTACGCGAAGTCGGTCAGTTACTCGCTTTTCTGAAAGAACCCGATCCGCCCAAAGGCATGAAAGATGCCTGGGACAAGCTACCTATCTTCAAGCAGGTGCTGAATATGGCGCCGAAGCTGGTCAAAAAGGCCCCTTGTCAGGAGGTGGTTTACGAAGGCGAGGCGGTGGATCTGGCCAGCATACCGGTGCAAACCTGCTGGCCGGGTGACGTTGCCCCGCTTATTACCTGGGGATTGGTGGTGACCCGCGGGCCGGAAAAAGAGCGGCAGAATCTGGGTATCTATCGCCAGCAGGTGATCGCCAAAAACAAGGTGATTATGCGCTGGCTGGCGCAGCGTGGCGGTGCCCTCGATTATCGTGACTGGCAGAAAAAAAATCCCGGTGAACCCTTTCCCATTGCAGTTGCCCTGGGCGCCGACCCGGCAACCATTTTAGGTGCCGTCACTCCCGTACCCGACAGCCTTTCCGAATATGGATTTGCCGGTTTATTGCGCGGCAGTAAGACCGAAGTGGTGCAGTGTGGTTTGAGCGAGCTACAGGTGCCGGCCTCGGCCGAATATGTGCTAGAGGGCTTTATCTACCCCGATGAGGAGGCCGAGGAGGGGCCGTTTGGCGATCACACTGGTTATTACAATGAAGTCGAAAGCTTCCCGGTGTTCACCATCGAGCGGTTGACTCACCGTAAGAATCCCATTTATCACAGCACCTATACAGGTCGCCCTTCTGATGAGCCGGCGGTGCTGGGCTTGGCGCTGAACGAAGTATTTGTGCCGATATTACAAAAACAATTTCCTGAAATTATCGACTTCTATTTGCCTCCCGAAGGCTGCTCCTATCGCCTGGCGGTGGTGAGCATGAAGAAACAGTACCCCGGCCATGCCAAACGCGTGATGATGGGGGTGTGGTCGTTTCTGCGTCAGTTCATGTACACCAAGTTCGTTATCGTCGTGGATGAAGACATCAATGCCCGCGACTGGAGCGATGTCATCTGGGCGATGACTACCCGCGTTGACCCGGTGCGCGATTTCACCCTGATCGAAAACACTCCGATTGATTACCTGGATTTCGCCTCGCCTGTTTCGGGACTGGGTTCAAAAGTGGGCATTGATGCGACCAATAAATGGCCGGGGGAAACCGAGCGCGAATGGGGAACACCCATCGTCATGGATGAAAAAACAAAGCAGCGAGTGGATGAGATATGGCAGGAACTGGGCCTGGATTAGGTAAGGGGCGGGTGAGAGCGTTTAGAAAATATCCACGTTGCCGCCTCGTTTGGAAAGCGTAATTTCTCCCTCCTGTACCAGCGCTTCATAGCTGTGAGAACAGTTACGTCCGTGCTCCTTGCTGTAGTAAAGCGCTTTGTCTGCGAAATCCAGTACCGCGGGCGGATAATCGTTCTCGTTGATCCGGGCATAACCCGCACTTACCGTGACCGTGCCAATCTGTGAGAAATCGTGGTCTGCAATGGCTTTTCGGAAACGCTCGATTAAATCCACCGCAACAGTCTCGGTGACCGGTTCAAGTAAAATAACAAACTCTTCGCCGCCCACGCGGAACAGCAAATCGGTCTTCCTGAAACAGGATTTCATGATTTGAGACACGGTTAAGATAACCTCATCCCCGAAGACATGACCGTAGTCATCGTTGACTCGTTTGAAATTATCGATGTCGACAATAATAAGCCGGGCACTGTCGTCGGTTTCAGAAATTCGACGTTCATCCTGCCGATCCAGTTTTTTCTCGCTGTTATGCTGTTGTTGTATTTCGAATAGGCGCGATAACTTATTATCAAAAGTACGCCTGTTAAACAGACCGGTTAATTTATCGCGCTCACTTTCATTGAAAAGTATTCTGTAGTTTTGATAAATTTTACCAAAGCCCTCAATCAGGTTCATCTGGGAAGAGAGATCTTCATAGCTGTCGATGACCATGCAGGCAATCGTGCGAGACTCATCACTAACCGGAAAAAGGTACCTGAAATAGCCATTTTCATGCCGGTAGGTGGTGATGGTTGAACTGCTGGTACAGGCAAGCATATGCTCACACGAGACAGGTGTGTGAGATTCAATATTCCAGCAGTAGGGCGAAGCCTTTTCCTCGTCGATAGTGAGCGAGATGACCGTTTCAGTGTGGATCTCATTATTTTCGCGGCTGGTTTTTAAGATGGAAACCGCGATCACCGGCAACAGTTCAGCCAGGGTTGCAACCAGGCTGGATTCCATGGAATCCAGATCCCGCTGCTGGGTAATATCGACGACAAACTGGAGTATGTTGCTTTGCATGATTCGCTCAAGTATAGCAGCTGAAAAGTTTAGACAGAGTTCTGACTAGATTAATTTGAAATTACTCGATGCCAGGAGTTTGATGGAAAACAGGATGAAACAAATCGCTCTATTCTATCAGCTCGTTCAGTTTATCGTCCATATGCAGTTCGGTAAGCTCGCTAAAGCCCCCGATCCATGTTCCGTTAATGGTGATCTGTGGCACTGTACGGGCGCCGTTGGTTTTCAGGATGAACTCGCGGCGAGCCTCCGGATTGGTGTCAATGCGTTTTTCGTCGTAGGGAATCCCCCATTTTTGCAATAACTGCTTGGTTTTATCGCAGATCGGACAGATGCCGGTGCTGAAGATAGTGAGTTGAGCCATGCAATGGATTTCCGTGTAAGTGGTTAAATTAGAGAGTATATTAAATAAATATATTGAGGGTTTTCTTTTTTCGGTTAAAAAAAGTAGAATGAGACGCTTTTTCATTTAGATCAATTGGACAATAATTTTACATGAGCTACCACGTTTCAGTCCCCGCTTCCGGGCACGAATTTAGAGTTGAAGAAAACGAGACCATACTGGATGCTGCGCTGAGACAAGGGATTGGCCTGCCTTACGGCTGTCGCAATGGTGCCTGTGGTAAGTGCGCCGGTGATCTCCGCTCCGGCGAAGTGCAGTATAAAGAGGGCGCGCTGAAAACCGCTGCCAAAGAACTTCACGAACAGGGTAAGACTCTTTTTTGTCAGGCCAGAGCCTGTTCAGATATGGAAATTGAGGTCACAGAGATAACCCGCGCACAGGAAGTTGAGGTTAAAACCCTGCCATGTCGCGTTGATAACATGGAGCTGCTGAGCCATGACGTCATGAAAGTGGAGCTGAAGCTGCCGGAAAACGAGCGCATGCAGTTTCTGGCCGGGCAGTATCTGGAAATTATCCTCAAGGACGGCAAACGCCGCGCATTCTCCATTGCAAACGCCCCGCACGACGATGACCTGATTGAACTGCATATCCGCCATGTAC
>JAQICG010000440.1 GCA_027858635.1 Gammaproteobacteria bacterium
AGATGGAGTAACGGCAAAATACAGGAATATATTTTACAAAACATAATTTTTTCTGAACGTCATGCCGGCGTAATTATGGCCGGAGTAGTGGTGCATGGGTACACCGTTAACGAATCTAAGGATGAAATCCATGTTTGGGCCATTGTGAAAATATCGAAACGTCGTAATAATTTTTGACGGCATGGGTAGTGGGTTCGCGCACCCACGGGCGTATTACTCTTTTTGCTACAGCCCAAAAAGACTAACGAGAAAAAGGCCGCCCTATACAATCTGCCCAGAAAACCACTGAGGCAGGTTGTAAAGGGTAGTTTAAGGCCGCTTTTATATTTCATGCTAACGCATGAAAAAAATAGAACATGCAACGGATTGTGTAGGAATAGTAGGTTCTCAGTTCTCAGTGCCAAGCATCATTCATCAAATATTACAATGCGAGAAATGCTCTGTATTTATTAAGTGATGATAAACGGTTTTTGACCAATGCCAGTGCTTTTAGACTCATTATCATGTTAGGGATATAGTCTGAATGCAGTCTCATTTTTCATTGGAGAAGGCACGGACTGGTTTCCAGCGGAAAGGAGGGTTTATACTTTACTATGCTCAAATTCCTGGTGAACATGCCGGTGAGGGACTGTATCTGTTTGCGGCTGGTGAACAGGGCGAATTTTCTGGGTTCGGTCTCGCGTAGGTGGTGCTCCATGATCTGAAAGGCCTCATCCCGGGAGGATTGCCTCAAAATCCGAGCTGCCCCGGTCGGTCGACGCCCTAGGAGGTTGTTGGATTCATGATTAATTGGCTGCGGAAGTGGGAGAGCGGCCCAAATCTCCCCGATTTTTCGTTGCGTAGAATAACTATGCGCCTCAAAATCGGGAAAATTTGTGCTCACTCTCCCACTCCCTCGCTTCAATCCCCCTAAACCCGACAGCCTCCTAGCGGTATCATAGCGGCTTGGTCGGTCGCGCTGGCGAATACGGCTTCATGGTGACCCAACTGGCCTTGGCGTAGATTATCCCCTTATAATAGAGAGGGTGATCTGGGTTGCTCTGGATGTAGCGCACCTCGTCGTCGCGCAGGGTAGTTCATATGCTGCAACGACAGACGCACATTTAATAAGGGGGTATAAATTTTTTGTATAGGGGGCTTAGTATAACTATGCTCGACATTTGCTCATTATAAAGATAACCTATCGCCCAATAATTAAATAACGTTAATTTTTAGAGGATAATCCCAATGTTCACGAACAATCCTTTTGCTGAGCTTTCGGCATCTATATCACCCAATATAATGCAGGGCTATCTCATTTTGATGGTACTGCTGGTTATAGGTGGCACAATACTTGACATGGTTCATAAAAAAAGCGCGCGGTACTTTTTCGAAAATGCGAAAAAGTCGAAGGCGAATGCGAAACGGTCAGTGGGTACTGGAGAAAAAGCAAGTCTTGCTATTTCAACGGTAGCGAGCGAAGTATTAACTTCTTCTGAGTTCTGCAACGTAAGGCGTAGACTTTCCCATCTTTTGACCATGTACGGTTTCATCATATTTGTTGTTACTACCGTCATTATGATTTTTGGCTATTCAGCTCCTGGATCATCCATGCCGGGCATCCTGCCACTACTCTGGCATATAGGTGCGCTCATGCTGGCTGTTGGGGGTTACTGGTTCTGGTTTTTTATCCGGGTTGATGTCTCTGCGGAGGGCGTGCCATGGAATCGTCTGGAACGTGCAGATTTGTTTATTCTCTCACTGCTCGCAACCTCAACTTTCGGATTGATCTGGTCCTTTCTACAGTCACAAGGTGTTTCTATGGCATCAACCATAGCCTTCGCTTTGTTTATCCTGTCAAGTACGGTGCTGTTTGGCGGCGTACTGTGGTCCAAGTTTGCGCATATGTTCTTCAAGCCTGCTGCAGCTTTTCAGAAAAAAGTAACCAGAGCTGATGGTTCCAGAGAGAATTTACCTCTTGATTACGACTTGACCGACCCTGCTGTCCAGAAAAGATTCCCGGATATCCCTGATTATATGGGCAAGACTCCTCCCTATATGGGACTTGGTATTAAGCGTGAGAAACCAAACCACTACTAATAATACTCACATAACTAAATTAACTTTAAAATAAAGAGAAATATTATGCCAACTTTTGTATATATGACTCGATGTGATGGTTGTGGGCAATGCGTAGATATTTGTCCATCCGACATCATGCACATCGATAAAACACTGAGACGTGCTTATAACATTGAACCTAACATGTGCTGGGAATGTTATTCCTGTGTAAAGGCCTGCCCTCACCAGGCAATTGATGTACGCGGCTACGCCGATTTTGCTCCACTGGGCCATTCGGTACGTGTTCTTCGTGATGAAGAAAAAGGCACCATTGCCTGGCGCATCAAGTTCCGTAACGGTAAAAAAGACATGGAGCTGCTGGCACCTATCACGACCAAGCCCTGGGGCGAATTTATTCCCCAGCTTGCTGATGAGGCTGCTCCTAGCAAAGAGATGCGCGATAGCCATCTGCTGTACAACGAACCAAAATACATTCGTCTCGATGAAGGTGGTCTCCACACGCTCGAGTCCAATGGCCTGACATTGAAAGCAGGAGTATATTACTGATGGGCTACAAAACAATTATTGAAGACAATATCGACGTTCTGGTCGTTGGTGCTGGTTTAGGCGGCACTGGTGCAGCATTCGAAGCAAGATATTGGGGCAAGGACAAAAAGATTGTCATTGCAGAAAAAGCAAATATCGATCGTTCCGGTGCGGTAGCTCAGGGTCTTTATGCTATCAACTGTTACATGGGTACCCGCTGGGGTGAGAACAATCCAGAAGATCACGTCCGTTATGCTCGTATGGATCTGATGGGTATGGTTCGTGAAGATCTCGCCTTCGATATGGCGCGTCACGTTGACTCCGCTGTACATCAGTTTGAAGACTGGGGTCTGCCACTGATGAAAAACCCTGAGACAGGTGCATACCTGCGTGAAGGGCGTTGGCAGATCATGATTCACGGTGAATCATATAAGCCGATTGTTGCAGAAGCAGCGAAAAAATCAGCAGACAAGGTGTTTAACCGTATCTGCGTAACCCATCTGCTGATGGATGACGCTAAAGAGAACCGTGTCGCGGGTGCTGTAGGCTTCAATGTACGTACTGGTAACTACCATGTATTCAAGTCCAAAACCGTAATCTGTGGCGCCGGTGGTGCATCCAATATCTTCAAGCCGCGTTCAGTCGGTGAAGGCGCGGGTCGTGTCTGGTACGCACCATGGTCATCTGGATCTGCGTATGGTCTTATGATCGATGCAGGCGCGAAGATGACTCAAATGGAAAACCGTATCGTACTGGCCCGATTCAAGGATGGTTACGGTCCTGTAGGCGCATACTTCCTGCACCTCAAGACTTATACACAAAACTGTCTGGGTGAAGAGTATGAATCCAAGTGGTTCCCGGCTCTAACTGAAATGGTAGGTAAAGAGTATCTGGATACGGAAGGTCAGCATTTGTCCCACAAGCCAATACCGACCTGTTTGCGTAACCATGCATTTATTTCAGAAGTAAATGCCGGTCGTGGTCCGATCCACATGGTCACTATGGAAGCCTTCCAGGATCCTCATCTTGAAGAGATTGGCTGGCACAACTTCCTGGGTATGACTGTTGGTCAGGCAGTACTTTGGGCTGCAACTGATGTTGATCCTAAATACGAAAACCCTGAATTAACAACTTCTGAGCCGTATGTAATGGGTTCGCATGCAACAGGTTGTGGTGCATGGTGCTCAGGTCCTGAAGATGTGTCTCCTGACGAATACTTCTGGGGCTACAATCGTATGACCACAGTTGAAGGTCTGTTTGGTGCGGGTGATGCGGTCGGTGGTACACCCCACGCATTCTCATCAGGTTCATTCACTGAAGGCCGTCTGGCTGCAAAAGCTGCCTGTCAATATATTGATGATGGCAAAGCAGCAGGTATACGTGTTTCCGAGACGCAGATTGAAGATCGCAAAAAAGAAATCTACAAACCAATGGAAACATATACTGTAGGCAGTAACGAAGTTGTTGCCGGTACGGTAAATCCAAACTTCATCAACCCACGTCAGGGGCTTGATCGTCTGCAAAAGATGATGGACGAGTACTGTGGTGGTTTTGGTGTGAACTACATGACCAACGAAAAGCTTCTCCAGATCGGTCTTAAGAAAATGAAGATTTTTGAGGAAGATCTGGAAAAAGTCGCTGCTGAAGATATCCATGAACTACTGCGTGCATGGGAACTGAAGCATCGTTTCCGTACTTCCGAGAGTGTATTCCAGCATACGTTGTTCCGTAAGGAGACACGTTGGCCTGGTTATTACTACCGTGGTGATGCGATGAAGCTGGATGATGAAAACTGGCATGTACTGACAGTTTCTCAGCGTGACCGTAAAACAGGTGAGTACACAATGGAAAAAGCGCCTTGTTACCACCTGGTAGGTGAAAACGAGGAATAAGCAAATAAAGGCTTTATTTTGCTACAACCAAGGTAATAATATTTGCGTTAACTTGGTTGTGTAAAAAAAGGGACCGGCATGTTT
>JAQICG010000253.1 GCA_027858635.1 Gammaproteobacteria bacterium
TCGCCGAACAGCTCGCTGCTGACCATGCCCTGACGCGCTTCCATCCAGCTCTTGTTACCCAGCAGTGTATTGATCTCGCCGTTATGGCTCATGAACCGGTTGGGCTGGGCACGATCCCAGGAAGGAAAGGTGTTGGTGCTGAAACGTGAATGCACCATGGCCAGGTGGGTTTTGTAGTCCTCATCCACCAGATCGGTGAAAAAGGCTTTCACCTGCAACGCCGTCAGCATGCCCTTATAGATAATGATACGAGGTGAGAGCGAACAGACAAAAAACATGTCGCCCTGATCCAGCGATGCGCTCGTGCGCAGCAGATTGGTGCTGCGCTTGCGAATAATGTAGAGCTGACGCTCAAAAGCAGCATCGTCCATGCCTTCCGCTGCCGCGATAAAAAGCTGCTCCATGTACGGCTGCGAATTGCGCGCAGTCGGGCCAACATCCGCACCTTCAACATCAACCGGCAGGTCGCGCCAGCCAATCAGCCGCTGCCCCTGCTCGGCGATCATCTGCTCAACCACCTGCTTACAATGCGCGCGCTCCTTCTCGTCGACGGGCAAAAACAGGTTGCCGGCCGCGTATTGCCCTAATTTAGGCAGGGTCTCCGCAAACTGCTCGCGCACCACCTTGACCATAAAATCATGCGGCATGCCGGTAAGAATGCCCGCACCATCGCCGGTAGTCGACTCACAACCACAGCCACCACGGTGCACCATGCGCTGCAAAATATGGTCAGCGTCCAGCACGATCTGATGGCTGGGCTCACCCTTGATATGCGCGACAAAGCCCACGCCACAGCTATCTTTCTCGAATGCCGGGTCATACAAGCCCTGTTTTCCGGGTCGGCCTAATTTGATCTGTTCTTGCAATGTTGAACTCATAATTAATCCAAAATCACCCCATACAGCCTAAATAAAACGGACTGCATCAGGTTCTGATAAAACTGAAAACCGGTAGTCGGCGCCCTGTTGGTCCGATACCTGCGCGACTCGCGGGCAAGGCCAGCCATTTTAGCTAAATAAGCCGGTAAAGCAAAGAATCTCTGTAGGTTAATTGTGTGTAGTTGTGGCTTAAAGCCAAAGCTTAAAACTTAGGGCATTCACCGCAGAGGCCGCAGAGAACGCAGAGAAAACCTTTAAGTTGCCGTATTAACATGATCAAAAGCATCAGCCCTGCCACCTTCCAGAAAACATCAGGTGTTCACTAGAAGCGGGTGATGCCAGTTCCTGTAGGTTCGAATTTATTCGAACACGGTCACGCTGCGAATTAGTGTTGTGCGAATGAATTCGCACCTACAAAGAGACAACACACGTTTCGGAGCCGGATTATTTTCGCCTCTGATACATTCCATAACCAGGCCATCGCATCGCTCATCTCACAGCCTGAAGATAATGCAGTCATTGTATGGCACGTCACAGCCTCTGTTTAGGTGTGCATTTACCACTGCCGTGAAGCGTGGTATAACGACATCAAATTTCATGGAGTAGAACTACCATCCCCGAAGGAAGAAACAACTTGATCAGAACATTGGGATATACGGAACACGTCAAACTTACATTATAAATTCAGGAGAGATTTGTGCCAGAACGGAAAAGAATAGCGCTTCTTATTGACTGCGATAATGTCAGCCACAACTCAATAGACGGTGTGCTAGAAGAACTCGCGAAACATGGCATGGTTAATGTCCGGCATGCGCATGGCGACTGGAAAAATCCGACCTTATCTGGTTGGATAGATAGACTCCACCCTCACGCTATTCGACCGATGCAACAGTTCGCATATACAAAAGGCAAAAATGCAACTGATGCTGCAATGATTATTGACTCGATGGATCTGCTTTACAGCAACAGCGTCGATGCTTTTGCCTTAATGACAAGTGATAGTGATTTCACCCCTCTCGTGCTTAGATTACTAGAAAGCGGCCTTCCTGTTTATGGGTTTGGTGAAAACAAAACACCTCGACCATTCGTCGATGCCTGTTCAACATTCATATACACAGAAAACCTCATTACTCAAAAGGAAGAAAAATCTGAAAGCTCTCAGCAGTCAGCAAAGAAAAGTAGAAGTGAACTCAGGCAAGATACAGCTTTGGTGAAGCTGCTCAGAACCGCAGTTGATCAAACGTCAGAAGATGACGGATGGGCGGATATGAGTAAAGTAGCGCACTACATATCAAATAACAGCTCATTCTCATCAATTAACTTTGGTTATAAGAAACTTGGCGATTTAATAAGAGCAAGTGAGTTGTTTGATGTGGAAATGAGAAAAGATGGAACAGCTATGTACATTAAAGATGCACGCTAATAAATTTATAACTAACACGTCAATTAACGCTGCAAGGCGAAATATGCCCAGAAACCGTGCTATACCCATATCAACTCTATGGCCTAGAAACAACATAATCGAAGAAAGAAATCACACAACAATGACCTTAATTAACGTGATATACGGAATCCGTCTAGTACGCTATTTAAGGTATCCGTCCAACATACGTTAGGTTAAAAAAGGATACATATGGATCATAATAAATTTTCAAAAGTTGCTGAATCTCTTCGTAAATTTCAAAGAGCAGAACTGAAAGAATTTGCAAAGGAATTAGGTGAAAAACCTGTCGATACTGTTTATGTTGATCCTCTATCCAATAATGCAGTATTGAATACCGTTCTCTCAGGTAACACAGTCTTTTTATTTGGTAGAAAAGGCACTGGTAAAAGCACAATTATTGCTAGAGCACAGTCTGAAATTCGCAGCAGAAAAAGATCTTTATCCGTGTATCTAGACGTTAAATCTATAAATTAAGGGTCACAAACATCAGACATTATTACAAAATACTCAAATAAAACCTCAATATCAAGTGACATACTGCAGCCACATCTTTTAAGGAAAGCTTTTCTAATCGAAGTGTTTTCAAATTTAATGCAAGAAATTGATGTTATTTTTAAAAAAACAAGCATGATTGATCGTTTCTTAGGCAAATATAAAAATCATGAAGAACTTAAGAAAGAGCTAGGCATCCTTAACGAGCAAGTAAGAAATGGAATAATGAATGATGAAGAAATTCCAATTTTGCAACTCATTGAAACAGAAGCCAAACATAGATCTTCAAAAACAACGAGCGAAGGCGGCTCATTAACTGCAGGCGCCTCTGTAGGCATGCTTGATGCAAAAGTAAATACAGAAGTAAAAACAGAAGACCTTGAAGAAATTCTTGATGACTCTGATATATATAAAAAATATTCATCAGCAATTCTGAGAACCTTCCCTTATCAAGAGTTTATAAAGAAATTATCAATTTTATTAGAAGAATTATCTTTCGAGTGTTTGGTAATATTTTTTGATGACTTTTCTGAATTAAGTTGGATAGATCAACGCTTATTTGTTGATGTTGTATTAGCACCGCTTAACAATACAAGCAATGAAAAAATAAAACTTAAAGTGGCTGCTTACCCAGGTCGAGTGTATTATGGGAATATTGACCCTGGAAAGATTGATATTTTAAATTTAGATTTTTATCATTTATACAAAAGCAGTGATGTCCAAACCATGGAATCCAAAGCTGTTAATTATACAAAAAGGCTTATAGAGAATAGATTTAATGCATTCGGCCTGCATCCATCAGAGTTTTTTTCTTCATCTTCTAACATCCTTGAATATTACGAACTACTATTTCAGGTGTCATTCAACGTACCTCGTTTGATTGGGCATATTCTTCACATATGCTATCTTGATCAAGTATCGAGAGGCGAACAAATTACACTGCAAAGTATCAAGCTTGCATCAAGAAAATACTATAACAATGTTTTGGTTACATACTTTGACAGAAAAAATCGATTTGCTAAGGAGCCATTTTCTAGAAAGCTTGATAGACACAATCAACAAATACTGCTACAGAGTATTACTAAGGAAGCTAAATCATTAAAAACAAAAATATCTACAGGTGATGTTGGTGGCGCTTACTTTGAAGGTCTATCAAATCCACCTGTAAGCCATTTTACAATAGATCCAACATTAGAAAGCATGCTGGCTTCCCTCGAATTAAATTTTCTCTTGACTAAGTATCACGAAATGCGTGACAAATCTGGAAAAGACGTTTCTATTTTTTGTTTAAACTACGGCCTGTGTGAAGAAGAGCGGTTAACTTGGGGCTACCCAAAAGGACGTAGAGATGATCGTAGTTATTTCGTGCAACGATGCTTTTCATATAACTCAGTGATACACCAGTTTTTAGCTGCAACAATGACTATTAAATGTGACACATGCGGCGCTACATACCCTATAGAAGAAAAAGAAAAAATCGAGTACTTTGATTGGCTATGCAAAGAGTGCAAGCAAGGTAGATGTAAAGAAATTTCTTTGTCTTCTGAATATATTAATGAACTAAAAGCACTAAATGAAGACTTGAAACTCGAAGAAGTTGAGATTGATATATTAGAAGTATTAAATACAGAAGATAGGGAAATGCGTGCAGGAGAAGTTTCAGCATTAATTGACAAATCTCATCAACTTGTTGGACGCAGAACTGCCAAATTAAAAGAAAATGATTTGGTGGATAAAGAGTCAATAAACAACGTTACGGTAAATAAAATAACTAAACGAGCAAAGGATATATATTTCAAATAAAATTTCAACAATTAGCTCAACGTTGACCATTATATACGCCGAATTAAAGGGGACGGAGGGATTAAATTTTAACCAACTTTATAAAGTGGTTAAAAAACAACGGGGTCAGGCCTTTCCATTCAACATTTTTTAAATGCCTGACTAAGAAATTTAGGGTCAAGTCTAGCGTTTTACTTCTTTAATAAACTACCAGCAACACTCAATAATTACAGCGCATCTCACCTTTTTTCATGCGCTAGCATGAAATTCAAAAGCGCTTTTAAATCCCCCTTTACAACCTGCCTCATCTTTCGACTTTGGTAGCGGCAATTCGCCAGAGAAGGCGACTAAATTTGACAGGATCAAATTTGAACGCACGCAGTGCGGCCCGCAGGGAAAACCACATGGATGTGGTTTGTAATTGAGGTCAGCGAGCGGGATTACAAAATACTTCCCTGTATTTTGCCGTTACTCCACCCATCCATGGGTTTCGCCCTGCGGGTCGTGTATATAACACACGCTCTAATTCGATCCTATCGCACAAAAAAAGCAAAAAAAGGGATCAAGTCTTGTTTCTTGCTTTTAAATAAAAAAGGGGTCAAGTCTTGTTTCTTGCTTTTAAATATATCGATTAAGCAAATAACAAGACTTGACCCCTTTTCCCTTTTCCCATGCCGTGCCATGTCCGCCTGCGGTTTATGAAATTTGAGGGTCGAAACACTCCGCAGCGAAGGTGCTGTCGCCATGGCTCTGCACCGGACGGTAATTCCGCTACGCTCCATTGCCGCAGGTGAGCTTGATCGTTAAAAGCATTAAAAATAAACGATTTCACCCGCCGTTTAAACTAAAAAAATATTGTGGCATGTGTACAATATCAAGTTGTACTGACAACAAATTCTTTTCACGTACAAAATAGGAGATTAGCCGATGTCTGAAAACAAATGCCCGGTGATGCACGGCGGTGCCACAGAGAGCAGCATGTCCAACATGGAATGGTGGCCCAAGGCCCTGAACCTCGATATTCTGCATCAACATGATACTAAGACAAATCCGATGGGGGCAGGCTTTAACTATAGGGAAGAGGTCAAGAAACTTGACGTAACCGCCCTCAAGAAAGACCTGCATGCTCTGATGACGGACAGCCAGGCGTGGTGGCCGGCGGACTGGGG
>JAQICG010000435.1 GCA_027858635.1 Gammaproteobacteria bacterium
CGCTATGGTATTCCAGACGCACCTGACTTTCCTCATCACATGAAAACACCAGCCGGTCATTCGCTGGTAGAGTTCCCGCTTTCAACTGCAAAATTACTAAAATACCGTCTGCCGGTCGCCGGTGGCGGTTATTTTCGGCTTTACCCTTACGCTTTGAGCAAAGCGGGTCTATCTCAAATTAACCGGCGAAATCAGCCGTTTATTTTTTATCTGCACCCCTGGGAAATTGATCCACAACAGCCAAAAATTGCAGCCGACTGGTTTTCCCGTTTCCGGCATTATAATAATCTCGATAAGTGCGAGGCACGTTTACGTCGGCTATTGTCAGACTTTGAGTTTGGAACAACCGAAAGCGTTTTAAACTCTCTCGATCTGATCGACTCCAACAAGCCGTAACGCTTCACTAACAGGAGCTCGCTTTGTCCGATTATCGTGCTGAATCCTGCGAAATACAAAACCTCCATGATATAAAACAACACTGGTGTGACCTTCAGCAACGCGCGGACTGCTCTTATTTTCAGTCGTGGGGATGGATGGGTAACTGGCTGCAACACATAGCCAGCGACCTTGACCCAATACTGATTAAGATATGGCAAAAAGACCTGCTGGTCGGCATGGGCATATTTGTCAGCAGGAAGCTAACCCGTCATTACCTGTTTAACTCCAACGCAGTGTTTCTTAATGAGTACCCCTTCGATGGTCGCAATATGGTCATCGTATATAATGGCCTGCTCGCCGACAGAGATCATACCCGTGCAGTTTACGAGGAGACGATCAGGCATGCCTCCAGGTTTTTCAACAACAGTGATGAATTTTTCTTCAGCGGCTTAAGCGCCAGCGACAAATCAAAACTCCAGCAGGCAACCGATAATCATAGTGACTGTCAGTTTAAAACTATAGAAAAATCACAGACATGGTCGCTAAGGCTTGATCGCTTTGACCGGAGTATAGACAGCTTCCTGAAAACAATAAGCAAAAACAGGAGAGCACAAATACGTGGTTCTATAAAAGCTTATGAAGAAACAGGCCCGCTTCAACTCGAAGAAGCAGGCAGCAAGAAAGAGGCCCTTGCATTCTTTGACGGCCTGAAAATTCTGCATACTGAGCGCTGGCAATCAAAAGGCGGGCAAGGATCATTTGCAAACCCGTTATGGGAGCAGTTTCATCGCTCACTGATTAGCTCGCGCTTTATGAATGGTGAAATACAGCTGCTAAGGCTTAGTAACGCCGGGGGCACCATCGCTTATTTATATAATTTTATCTGGCGAGAGCGTGTTTATGTGCTGCAAACAGGTTTCGAAATTTCTAATGATAAACGACTCATGCCCGGCTATGTAGCGCATGCATTCGCAATCGTCCATAACAAACAAAAAGGCATGGCTGTTTATGATTTGATGCACGGTGATTCGCTGTACAAAAAAATATTATGCCATCAAAGCCAGAACCTTTACTGGTTAGTAATACAGAGGAAACGACTTAAGTTTTTTATCGAAGACTGCTCCAGAGCACTGGTCAGACGGCTAAGAGCTAAGCGTTAAATACTGGAATTAACGGAATATCTTGGCATACTCTATCCAGCTACAATATTGTATGAAATCAACCATGTTATCCGGTACGACTAATCGAGGTATACGGTAAAAATTATTATCAAAACTTTCTCTACTCTCTACATAGCCCGGCATGGTCGAGACTGCTCCCAGGAAGTTCTCTTTTTTCAGTATCTCTATTTCTCTAGGCCCAAAATCAAGAGCCCTGCCGGTAGGATAACAGAATATTTTTAACGGGTCAGACAGCTCTCTCTCTAACGTTTCCCATGAATCGATAATCTCTTCTTCTGCTGACTGCCTGCTCAATTTGGAAAGAATTCGATGTGTCTTAGAGTGCGGAGCAAACTGAACACCCCTACTTTCAAGCTCACGCGCCATATCCCAATCCAGAGGCCGGTAACAGGATGGAGGTTCTTCCGGAACTGCAACCCCAGCTGCTTCAGCCAGCCTGTTTATCAATCGGGGAAGATCCTCTGCGTCCATTTCCTTAATGAAATTTCGAATATTTTCGCGTGCCAGGGTACAACTTTTTTTATTTCCCAGTGCTATATTTAGCTTTTCATCCCCGAAATTCACTGTGATGTAATTCTTTTTTGAATTGTCGATAATCCATGAGACTTTTGCATCCCAGGTCCAGAGTGATTTATCCAGTAGCCCGGTAATAACAAAAAAAGTCAGCGGACAGTTAAATTCAAGAAAAATGGGAGCCGCCACTGATCCCTGCTCAAAAAAGCCGTCATCCATGGTGAATGCCACTGCTTTTTCAGGCAGTGCGATCTCATTTTTTAATGACAGAATAATTTCTTCCAGTGAAACAAATGTATAACCGTTTACAGTTAGATATCTCAGGCATCTGCGCAGATGATCGGAAGAGATCCCGCTATTAGACTGCCCCTCGACTGCCATGCGATGTATCATAAATACAGGAATACCACGGCCGAAAATGGATTCCGCCAGTGCAGACACCGGTGAGCTGGTTAGAGCTGGAACCAATATTTTTTTTAGCAATTCCTTCATTGTTTCAACTCATCCTCTAACTGGCAATGCTCATGGAATATACCTTACTATCAAAGGCCCGAGCCATTGAGTTAATCTTATCGGCAGTCGTTTCCATATATAAATAATCATCGCATATTTAGGGTTCGATGGATTCAGCGAGGGCAACTCCTGCTTGTCATCCAGCCAGTAATGCCAGTATAGCTGTCTGGGCTGTGCGCCCCATTGCTGCTTGAATCGATACGTGCCCGCATTTTTACTCGAACGGCCGAAATCGAAATAATTGTATCCCTGTCTCACCGCCAACTTTAAAACCTCCCAGTACAGCAACATATTCATACTGTGCGGATTGGCCTCACGAATGGTCGAGGCCAGCGGAATCTCCATGGTATCACCATGGCCCAGTAAAAATCCTGCAGAGACAGGGATATTGTTCATGCGGATTACAATAATCCAGCTCTTTCCAGGAAATGCCTCAAGCATATTTTCAAGCAGCAACCGGCTGTGTGCCGGTGAACCCAGATCGCGCATGTTGCGGCAATAAACTTTATAAAAATCGTCCAGATATTCCTTACCGCCGATCAGTACCTGCGGAGCCAGTTGTTGCGGGCGTTTTATCTGGGCGCGCAGTTTGGCGGTAAATCCATTCCAGAGTGCAGCTTCCGAATCAGGCAATGTTAAAACCATATTTACTTTATTTGATTGTACCGGAAGTGCTTCCCGTGGAATTTCATCACGATATTCAATATGTTTAATACCCAGTCGGGCAGCTTCTTCATTAGCCGCCTGCATCAGGGCTGTCTCTATCGAAGGATGGTCGGCAATAGCGCCACCACGCTGAAAGTAAGGCATGGAAACTAACATATCACCAAACAGGCGACTCTTGAGCCGAACCAGTGGTAAAACACCCACCACCTGCCGACGATCGTCACGGGCTAAAAAATAGAAGCTCTCGATACCGTAGCTTTTTTTTAGTATATCCCGCCATTGAATCAGGTGATGAATCGTGGCCGCAGGATGACCCGCCACATATTCATTCCATACGTTATCGACCTTCAAATGCAGCTCAAATCTCAACTTAGAGGGTCTATCTTCTGTTCCG
>JAQICG010000355.1 GCA_027858635.1 Gammaproteobacteria bacterium
GTCTGGGCGGGTGCGCGACTTCTGCCCCTTTTAAATATCGGCTCGATTGAGATCATCGCCCTGCTGGATTGTTTATTTATCCTGTTGACCGCCGTCGCCGTTGCCATACCTGTCATCAAGGTTAAACAATGGACACAACTGGGTGTGCTGGCGATATTATTTTTATTCCTCATCGCCAATCTGTTTTATTACGCGGGTCTGCTGGACCTGATAGAAAACGGGGCGCGCATCGGCATTTACTCCGCTTTCTATCTGGTGCTGATGATGATTTTTGTTATGGGACGGCGCGTCATTCCTTTCTTTATCGAAAGAGGCGTCAGCCACCCTGTTAGTCTAACCAATCGAAAATGGCTGGACATCAGCACCCTGATTTTATTGATCGCGCTGTGGTTTTTTGATGTGATTTATCTAGAAGCGACAACAGTCGGCGTACTGGCCACCATACTCTTTGTGCTGCACAGCATTCGTTTATATGACTGGCATACCCGCGCCCTGTGGCAGTCATCCATGCTTTGGGTGCTGTATTGCGCCTATATTTTCCTGACGCTGGGCTTTGCCCTCAAGGCCGCTTCTGTATGGCTGGATGTCGCCACGACCCTGTCGCTGCACGCTTTCACCGTGGGCGGAATCGGCACGCTGACACTGGGGATGATGTCGCGCGTCACACTCGGCCATACCGGTCGCAATATTCAACAACCCCCGCGCGGCCTGGCTATCGCATTTATACTGCTACTGATCGCCGCGTTCAGCCGGGTCTTTTTGCCGCTACTGCTGCCGGAGCTATACACTATGTGGGTCGCCATCTCGCAGCTACTGTGGATCGGCGGATTCGGGCTGTTTGTCATTCTGTTTATGTCCATGCTGATCAGGCCCCGTATTGATGGCCGGCCGGGATGATAAACACGAAGCAGGACAATGCGGGCATCACGTTTTATAATTCTGTTCTTTTTTATTGCAGAGACTTAGCATGCTAACTGTTAACGAATATTTTGACGGCCATGTAAAATCTATCGCCTCTCCCACCCACCGCAAGGATGAATCTTTTGAGATTGATGCCGACAGCGGTTTCGATGTCAAAGTTGACAATGAAGCCGTTTATCTCTGCCTGTACGGCTGACGCCATTATTGCATTGTGTTGTCCATTAATAGTCACATTGCTATCGCCGATAACGAAATAGAACTCAGCGCTATACGTTCGCAGGGCGCGGGCGGGCAGAATGTTAACAAGGTATCATCGGCCATTCATTTGCGTTTTGATATCAAGGCCTCCTCTCTACCCGACGTTTACAAGCAACGACTGCTGGCACTACGCGATCACCGCATTACCAAAGATGGCATCGTGATCATCAAAGCCCAGCAGAGCCGGAGTCAGGAGAAAAACAGAGAAGCCGCACTCAAGCGGCTTCAGGGGTTAATCCGGAAAGTGCTGGTCTCGCCCAAAAAACGCAAAGCCACCAGACCCAGTAAATCTTCACAGGCAAAACGCATGGACAGCAAAACCAAACGCGGACGGGCCAAGGATTTGCGCAAGAAGATTCAGGATTAATGCGTTTGGATAATAGCCTGTAGGGTAAAAAAATGCATTTAACGCAGAGGATACTTTTTGCTCTCTGCATTAAATGCAGGATTTCTCCCTACGCTCGAAATGACAGATATGCCAGAGACACCTTAAGCTTTTCTCTGCGCCTCTGCGGTGAAAAATCCTTCCTTCAATATTTTATATCCCATCAGCCGAAGCTATCCATGGTAATACTGTCGTACCAGCCTCTTGCATAACGTGCTTCCTGCTGACGGTAATCAGCATCTTCATCTAAAGGGCTGACGCCGCCACCGGTACTGTATATACCTTTATCCTCGCTGTAACGATACACCGCAGCGACCGAAATACCGTAGTCCGGCCCTACCAGGCTGTAACAGGTGTTGACGTATGAGGGCTCGGGCATCTCTTTGCCGCGCAGTGATGAGACGATAGCGGCGGCGCAGACTTTGCCCTGACTGTTCGCTGCAAAACCTGATTTAGGCATCGCACCGGCAATGCTGGCATCACCAATCACATGAATGCCTTTGTGCACGCGTGACTCAAAGGTTCTCTGGTCAACGAAGCACCAGCCATCATTATTAGTAAGCCCGGCCTGGTGCGCGATCATTCCGGCCTTGTGCGGTGGAATAAAATTCACCACATCGCCCTTGTGCGCATCGCCGAATTCGGCGTAGAGGGTACGTTTCGCCACGTCGATCTCACCAATACGTCCACCCTCGCTACCCGCCACCCATTCGACCATGCCGGGATAGAGCTTTTGCCAACCCTGCATAAACAGCGCCTGTTTGGAGAATTTGTCTTTGGCATCCAGCACCAGAATCTTGGATTTAGGTTTATGCTGCTTCAGATAATGCGCAATCAGACTGACCCGCTCATAAGGCCCGGGTGGACAGCGGAACGGGTTTTTCGGTGGCGCTACAATCACCACACCACCGTCATCCATAGCTTCGAGCTGATTGCGCAGCAGGGTGGTCTGATTGCCCGCCTGCCAGGCATGGGGAATAATTTCGGCGTCCGCCGCCTCCATGCCATTGACCTCTTCCCATTTGAAATCGATGCCGGGGGAGAGCACCAGCCGGTCATACTCAAGCTCCTTGCCATTATCCAGCTTCACTTTTTTTGAGGCCGCATCCACATCCACCACCCGGGCATGAACAACATTCACCCCCCGATCGGTCTGCGCGCCGTAATCATGACTGATATCTTCCAGCGTTTTCATACCGCTGATAACCAGATTGCTGAAGGGGCAAGTCAAAAATCGTGTCGACGGTTCGATCAGGGTTATGTCCAGATTACTGTCAAATCGATGCAGATACTTGGCGCAGGTTGAACCCCCAAAACCGCCGCCGACGATAACCACTCTACCCGAAGAGGGTTTACCACATGCAGCGATCAAGCCCGACATCGAAACACCGGCACCGGTTCCTGCCAGCAGCTTTATAAACTTTCTACGATTGAGTGTTTTCATAATAGCGTCCTATGGCAGCGTGGAAAAATAATCGGCAATGAGCTGAATTTCATCGTCGCTATAGCCGGAAGCGTGTCGCCCCATCACCGTTGCCTCGCGCTTGCCTTCACGAAATTCGAGCAGCGCCCGGGAAATAAACTGCGCAGACTTGCCGTTGATGGAGGGCATAGCCCCCGGACTGTTACCGTCGGTACCGTGGCAGGCCGCACAGGAGTTGCTCAGCATGACGGCACGGGTAATTTCGCTTGCCTGCACCTCACTGGCGAAGGCAAATGCGGCCAGTAAAATTAAATTTGCTCTCAGTAAACGTCGCATAAGCCACCCATTATAAAGTTAAGCCGCACTTGCACGAACCAGATGAACGTGAAGGCGAGCAGGTTGATCAAAATCACTCAGCAGTCAGATGAATGCTCTGCTGTTAACGCGCCCGTATTTACCTCGCACCCTTGCACTTGAAGCTGATATTTTCTTCATACCATACCGGAAAATCCGCCACCGAATCCAGCACCGCATCGGCTTTGATGCCCAGCTCAAGATCACCTTGCCGAAACTTGCCGGTGCGCACCAGCACCGTTTTCAGTCCCGCCTGCTGCGCGCCTTCAACATCAGCACGAATATCATCGCCGACCATCACAATTTGTTCCGCCGGCTCAGCCAGAATATCGATCCCCGCCTGATAAAAAGACCGCGCCGGTTTGCCAAGCACCAGCGGCTCCACCTCTGCTGCGTATGCCAGCGCCGTCACAAACGGCGCCACATCCTGACGCAAGCCATCATCAGCCTGCCAGTAACGCGGCATGCCTAAAGCGATAAGCCGGGGTTTGGGTTCCGCCATCAGCATTCTGAAAGCCTGATTCAATATTGCAAAATCCCAATCACTACCTAGGAGCCTGACCGAGAATAGACTGTCTTACTGCGGAACTGCGATTTTGGCCATATTTCCCGATCATTATCGTTAAATAGCACAACTATTCCATCCGTTAGGTCCGTAAACGGTGCATCCCTGCACCACTACTCGCCTCAAATGATCGAAAAATCTGACTCAAAATCGCCGTCCCTCGCTACAGACGCTATTCTCGGTCAGGCTCCTAAATCGCCCACTACCACAGCGGCGGCATCTTCATCCGGTTGCGCGATCTCGATGCCGGAAAACTCGACTCGGGTTTTATCGGCAACAAACAGGGCAATTTTTTCACCCGCCAGATGTTTCCTGAGCCAGCGCACCGCCGCTATCGGCGGGGTAAGGATATGCGCTTCATCAATCGTTATGCCAAAACGCTCCAGCTTTTCGATCAGTGCAGAGCGCGGCTTCGAAGATGCGTTGGTCAGAAACAGATGGGCAATGGCATGATCACTGGCCCAGCGGGCGACCTTGGGCGCACCCGCGATGGGCCTGTCACCCTGATAGAACACCCCGTCAAGATCGAACACAATAGCCAAGCGCATCTCCGATAAATTGCCGACATTTCAATTATGCACACATCGCAATATAAATATAAACAGCGATTATGCGGCTACAAGTCCACGTTGCGACTCACACTTTAATGGCCCCTGCGCCATCAAACACCTTTTGCCACCTCAAATAAAATGGGCAGCCCATACTGCCCATTTTATTTATGCCTTAACGACAGCCGTCGCTCACTGAGCAATTAACGGTGCTGTCGCGGTTTGTGTTGCCAGATATGCTGGTCACTGCGGTAGTAAAATAATCTGTTAATCCATACTATTGAGTCGTATGGAAAGGATACCCTTCAATCAAGACGCGCTGAGAATACATCCGTGTACGCTCGGCAGCAGCATCCCTGCTGCTGACGGTCTTGATTGAAGGGTATCCTTTCCATACGCCTTGTT
>JAQICG010000001.1 GCA_027858635.1 Gammaproteobacteria bacterium
GCGTTATTTCAAACAATATTCGTTTTTATTCAATGGGTTGGGTGGGTCCGACCCGGATCGTAATTTAATAAAGATGATGTCTTTGGAATATGTTTTCTAACTTTCGGCCAACTATCAAACTCACGAGCAAACCTTCCGAACACAACTGATGGTGATATTTCTAGCGTCTCTGCAAGTAATCTCATTTCTTTTAATGAGGACTCATCATTTATTAACCACTCTTCACTTGGTATCAAAGCCTCTCTAGCCATGTCATTAGCTTCTTCTTCCTTTATATCATCTGTTTCCATATGAAGGTCATCAATAAACCACTGATAATTTCCATCAAGATGTAATGCGATATGAGCTAATTCGTGCATCAAAGTAAACCAGAAATCGTCCAGACGATCATATCTCAATGTCAATGCGACCACAGGGTTCCCTTTCTGGTTTATGCACACCGCTCCATCTAAGTATGTTTTATCTAAATGTGGTTCAAACACCAAATGAATACCATGCTTAAACAAATATTCGCGTGCTAATAATGGGCCTTGATCAGACCATGAAGTTTTAGCTAATCGCCTCATAAAGTTTAAATCAATAACACCTTTTTTATACTCAGGAGTAGCCTCCTGTAAACAAGTCTCTTTAAGCACCTTAACTTGCCAAGCTTTCAGTGCATACTCATCTGCTAGTTTAGTATTATTTACTAAATGCGCTGATGTTCTCATCATAGCAGGTTGGATGTCTTCACAACCAGGTACGCTTTTTAGAAATCCTCTCATTAAGTCTTCTGCATAGTTCTTTAATTGTGTTGCTGAATAAGCTATGTCGCCAAAATAACCTTTCTTTTGCATATCTCTTAAAGGAAATACTTGCCAGTCCATATCAAGTTCTATTCCCTCTTCAATTTCTTTTGCAATTTCTGGTTCTTGTATCAAAATATCTGCGGGTATACCTAAGCCTTTATTAAGCTTACGAATCATATTAATGCTCAATGGTCTTTTGCCATTGAGCACCTCTGATACTTTTGAAGCTGAGCCGAAATATTCAACCATGTCTTTTCTAGCCAAGCCCTGTTGATCCATACGAAACTTAATTGCTTCTATGGGTTCAGGCTTATCTATCGGAAAGTTTTCGTGTTCGTACTGCTCAATCAAAACAGATAGCACTTCGAGCTCATTTTCATCATCAGAGCCAGATGCTGGATCCAGATCCATTAATGCCATTAAACGAGCCATTGCATTCTCATGCTCTAAATCAGACTTGATCACTTTTAGAGTAGCCATATCCATCTCCTTAAAACGTCTTTTTGTTGTACTCTTTATGGGTTCCTACCCATTCAATAGCAATGATTCCATTCTGGTAACGCACCTTAACTACTAGCCGATAGTGATTACCCTTTATATTAAAAATCACACGATTATCCGCCAGAAAGTCAGCCGAACCGTATCTATCTTTAATATCCTGCGGTGTTTTCCAAACCGCTCTCTCTGCTTCAGCATACCAACTATCCAATGCAGACTTAGCCTGATTATGCTTCTTATAGAACTTCGATAATTTGTCACTTCCTATGACTTTCATAACACCCCTTAGTTCCCGTTTTGGGAATTATAGCTCATTCTTCCCATAATGGGAATATTTTATTCAAATAAGATTAACGCATAGAAGCTAATACTATATAAAGCAGCGGTTAAGTCATAACCATTTGATTTTATTCAAATAACTCCATATAGAAGCAAGCTATTTTTCCATTCTCAACAAATCAAACACGATACGCGCGAAATTAGCAGATTTATTCGGGTCAGATAAATTGTTCTATGGACAGGGTTGTTACTTTCCTGTTCTTAACGAAAAACCTCACCCGATTCACGCAACCCCATCTCGAATCCGTGATGATAGGCTTTATGCCATTCCATCACCTGCTCACCATGATATAAATCTTCGGCATCCAGTTTCAAGTGGTTAATTTTATCCGTATAGCCCCGCGCGTTTAAAAAACTCGCAATACCGTTTGCATATCCCCGGTTATACCAAAGCTGAACATCTGATGGGTTTTCGAAATAATTTTCAGACTCTTCATACAACTGCTCAACCAGTCCTGCTAATTTATCAATAACACTCATATTGTATAACTCATTAATTCATCTTGCGTGAAAGTAGGTTGTTCACAAGGTCGTAAAAAATGAAGGAAGCTCGTAGATACCATGTTAATTTTTTATAGAACTGTTAATTTTACTCTGACCCCAATACTATGTAATAAGAATTCAAGATTTCTCTCTATTAAGTTTTGTAATCATTTCTCTAAATCTGATGCACTTAAGCTAAGCTCTAACGCCTTTTCCTTGTTAATTTCAAACAACTTAATATCACTCATACCCACTCACTCAATAAATCATTGAATATATTTTAACACCCCAGTTTCTTATTCCTTATATAAACGCTCTAGCTTATTCATAAAAAACCGCTCACTCCAAAGCGACAGGCTTTTCTGTTCTACTGGTTTCAAAAATCGCTTAACATCATCTGCTGCTTCTTTCCAATCAATGGCATTAATTTTTTCACTCAATGCATTTAATAACCAAGCCTGATCAATAACAAGGCCCTGCCCTTGCCATGATCCATATTGATCAATGGCATTTTGTAGCAAAAATAAGTTTGGCGTTACGCCTTGAGCAATATACCAACTAAAGTCATACCAATCTCGACCTTTAAGATACGGCCTACACAATAAAGCATGTGTTTTTAACGCAAAATTACTCTGCACATCCTGATGACAAACTTCAAAGTCCACAGGGAAATCAAGATACGAATAGTCAAAGTCAGAACCCATAGGTGGATTGCAATCAATTTCCAGTTTGATTTTTAATTTACGCCCATTCAGCTCATCCATAAAACTTAAATCCAGCTGGTTCGCAATCGAAGTATCTTTAATTAACGCTTTTTTTACCCGCTGATCCATACGCGCCTTATCCAACGCCTCAGGCTCAATCCCAAACTCTTTACAGGTTTCAGTAAGATGTTCTAGATATGATTGCCACGAAAATGCTGCATCGGGTTCTAATAAAATAAAATCCATGTCTTCTGAAAAACGCGGCAAGCCATGCAAAATCCGCAAGCTGGTTCCACCCTGGAATGCCGCTACTTCAAAAAAACCTACCTGCCATAAAGAAAACAGCACAATCTCCTGAATAATTTCCTTGAGCGCATTTTCCTCTTCGATGGGACCAATGGTTTTATATTGTGCCAGGCGCTTTTGAATTAAATCAATCATAAATCTAGCGCCCTTAACAGCTCTTCAATAAACATTTTTTCTCGCTTGCCTTTATACACATCTAATAACCTGGTAATACTTAACGAAGGCACCGCCCAGATCGCCTGCTCATCAATACGCAAACCATCCAGCAAAAAATCCAGCCCCTGCCAGGGCAACTTACGCAAATACACCAGATCCAGCAAAGCCCGTAGTGGATCAGCAATCAGCGCCACCTGATGCTGAAGCTCGTGCCGTGTCACCGCCTGAAGAAAATAACCTGACTGAACCGTCATACGCTGAAACTCAAACTTCCCTAATAACTCATGCTCATAGGTCACCGACTTACCCGTCGCAGTAACACTCAACACAGTACGCACCGCTTCCGGAATCCAGCCGTGATAACTCAGCGCCGATTCCGCAGAGACATAACTGCCCGGCACTAACTGCTGAGCCAGGGCAAAGGAATGCACCGGATAGTCCCGGAACTTATCCGCCAGCACATAAAGCCCCCGCTTCAGCCTAAGCAACTCACCGGCTTTCAGGGCGCGATTTACCTGACCATAACGCCGGGCCTCACTGCCGCCCAACAGGCGCTCAATTTGCCCTGACGCCAGAACGTGGTTGGCGGCACCGGAGTCGATAACAAGCTCAGTTAAAGGAGTCATGACACTAATTTACAGAAACTTCCATATTTTGCAAGTTTCTGGAAATATTTTGAACTAAGTGAAGGCGCAGGGTTTTGGCTTAAAGCCGTAATTTTACCCATAAAACGGGGTTTTTAAGCCTCTAAAACAGCATTATTTCAAACAATATTCGTTTTTATTCAATGGGTTGGGTAGGTCCGACCCGGATCGTGCGGTAGCCCGGATCGTGCGGATCGTGCGTGATTTAGCAGCGTGGAAACGATGATAAGTCTACCGCATTACTCTTTGCCCGGCTTATCATCTCCGGCGGATTCGATCTGCATCACCATCCGGTCGAAGTCGCTTTCAAACAGCCGGTCCTGCACGATGCGGTACTTTTCGAATTCGCTCTCGGCGTGAGTCCTGGCCAGTTCTGCTGTCACTTTGCCGGCATCCTGGAGGATTTCCCGATCCCAAAGCTTGAGGAAACCGCTCAGGCGTTCTTCCCAGTCGGCCATGGTCATGGGGATTTTACGCATGGCCTGCATCTCCGCCATATCGAGGTAGGCGGAGACAATGCGCTGCGTCTGTCCCAGCTCAAACTCGGAGAGGTAGTTCTTGGCAACGGTGACATCGTATTTGTGGATTTTGTCCCTGGGTGCGCCTTCCCAACTGGTCAGCCCCATGTTTTCCTTCTGGTGATCGGCACGGTTCACGATCACTTCCGCTGCGGTCTTGCCGTGGATGGCGTAGTGCAGCTTGTTCTGCACAGCGGCAAAGAAGCGTTTGGTGGCCGTGGCGGTCGGGTCGTAATCCAGCGCGGTGGCGTAGATGTCGGTGATCTTCTGGTAGAACTTGCGCTCAGACAGCCGAATTTCCCGGATCTTTTCCAGCTGGCGCTCAAAGAATTCATCGTCCAGGATGCTGCCGCCGTGCTTGAGGCGATCCACATCCATGGTCCAGCCCTGAATGGTGTAATCTTTGACGATCTGGTTGGCCCATTTGCGGAACTGCACCGCGCGTTCGTTTTCGATCTTAAATCCGACGGCAATGATGGCATGCAGGCTGTAGTGCTCAACCTCGCGCTTTACCTGCCTGCTGCCTTCAGTTTGAACTATTAAGTATTTCTTAACAGTTGCCTCGCGCTCCAATTCATTATCATTAAAAATGCGCTTTAGATGCTGGTTAATGGCGGAGACCGTCACATCGTAAAGGGTCGCCATCATCTTCTGCGTCAGCCAGATGTTCTCATTCTCGTAGCGCATGTCCCCGCGGGCTTCCGAACCGCCTCCAGCCGCCACAAAGGTCAGATATTCCGCCGCCGAGGAACGGACGAGCGAGGTCTCCTGTTTTTTGGA
>JAQICG010000005.1 GCA_027858635.1 Gammaproteobacteria bacterium
GGCTGATAGCCCACCGCTGAAGGCATACGACCCAGCAGCGCCGATACTTCGGTGCCGGCGAGGGTATAACGGTAGATGTTATCGACGAACATTAATACGTTGCGACCTTCGTCACGGAAATGCTCAGCCATGGTCAGGCCGGTCAATGCGACACGCAGTCTGTTACCAGGTGGCTCGTTCATCTGGCCGTAAACCAGTGCCACCTTGTCGAGGACGCCGCCTTCCTGCATTTCGTAGTAGAAATCGTTACCTTCACGGGTACGCTCACCCACCCCGGCAAAGACCGAGAAGCCGCTGTGCTCGACCGCGATGTTACGAATCAGCTCCATCAGGGTGACGGTCTTGCCGACACCGGCACCGCCGAACAGACCGATCTTGCCGCCCTTGGCGATCGGCATGACCAGATCGATCACCTTGACGCCGGTTTCCAGAATCTCGGTGGCCGGGCTCTGCTCTTCGAACTTGGGCGGCGCACGGTGAATCGGCGCAGACTTCTCGTTGCCGATCTCACCCAGATTGTCGATGGGCTCACCCAGTACATTCATGATGCGCCCCAGGGTTTTCATTCCCACCGGCACGGTGATTGCTTCACCGGTATTGGTGACGACCATACCACGGCGCAAACCCTCGGTTGCCCCCATGGCAATGGTGCGAACCACGCCATCACCTAGCTGTGACTGCACTTCCATGGTTAAGCCGCCATCGTCCAGCTTAAGTGCGTCGTAGATTTTAGGAATGGAGTCCCGTGGAAACTCGACATCGATAACCGCGCCGATAATTTCAACTATGCGTCCGGTACTCATGATTGTATCCTCATTACTGATATTTAAATTCTGTTGATAATCGCCGCTAACCGTCTAAACAGCTGATGCGCCACTGACAATCTCGGAAATTTCCTGTGTAATGGCCGATTGTCTGGCCTTGTTGTACACCGTTTGTAATTCTTTAATGATATCGCCCGCATTATCCGTCGCGCCTTTCATGGCGATCATTCTGGCGGACATCTCGCTGGCAATATTCTCCACCACGGCGCGATAAACCTGTGATTCAATAAAACGCCACATCAGCCCGTCTATGATCGGTTTTGACTCGGGCTCGTAGATGTAATCCCAGTGATGCTCCAGCTTTTTATCAGCGTCGCCCTTCACCGGAATCAGCTGCTGTACGTTCGGCTCCTGAGTCATGGTGTTTACAAAGTCGTTACTCACCATATAGAGGCGGTCAATTTTGCCTTCATCATAAGCGTCCAGCATCACCTTCACCGCACCGATAAGCTCTTCCATGCTGGGTCTGTCGCCCAGATTAGTCGCCTGAGCGATGACGTTGGCCTTGAATCGGCTGAAAAAGCCCACCGCTTTTTTGCCTATCGCACAGATATCTATCTCAACGTCCTGCTCGTCCCACGCGACCATTTCAGTGACCGCTGCCTTTAGCATGTTGGTATTCAAGCCACCACACAGGCCACGGTCAGATGAAATAACGATATAGCCCACACGCTTAACGATTACGCGTTCACCCAGATAAGGATGCTTATATTCGGGGTGCGCCTGTGCCAGATGCGTCAAGATGGTATTTATCTTGTCTGCATAGGGACGCGCCGCCCGCATACGTTCCTGGGCTTTGCGCATCTTGCTCGCAGCGACCATTTCCATCGCTTTAGTGATCTTCTGAGTGTTTTTGACACTCTTGATCTTGGTGCGTATCTCTTTTGCGCCTGCCATTTAAATCTACCTGTTATCTATGTTTAGCCGCAGGCTCTAAAAAACGCCTTTGGCTTTAAAATCATCCAGAGCCGCACGCATGCCAGCGGTGATCTCGTCATCGTATTCGCCGGTTTCATTGATTTTGGCTATCAGCTCAGCATTGTTGCTCTTGATGTGGGCCAGCATTGCGGATTCGAAATCGACAACTTTATTAACATCCACATCATCAAGGTAGCCTTCATTCGCCATAAACAATGAGAATGCCATCTCTGCCACTGAAAGGGGTGAATACTGACCCTGCTTCATCAGCTCAGTGACGCGTTCGCCACGTGACAGCTGTGAGCGGGTGATTTCATCAAGGTCAGAGGCAAACTGAGCAAAGGCCGCCAGTTCGCGGTACTGAGCCAGCGCCAGGCGCACACTGCCGCCCAGTTTTTTAATGATCTTGGTCTGGGCGGCACCGCCGACACGGGAGACCGACAGGCCGGCGTTGATCGCCGGGCGAATACCGGCGTTGAACAGGTCGGATTCCAGGAAGATCTGGCCATCGGTGATCGAGATCACATTGGTGGGTACGAATGCAGAAACATCACCGTCCTGAGTCTCAATAATGGGCAGGGCGGTCAGTGAACCGGTTTTGCCTTTAACTTCACCATTGGTGAATTTTTCAACGTAGTCGGCGTTCACCCGTGATGCCCGCTCCAGCAGACGTGAGTGCAGATAGAAAATATCACCGGGATAGGCTTCACGACCCGGTGGACGACGCAGCAACAAGGATACCTGACGATAGGCCCAGGCCTGTTTGGTCAGATCATCAAATACAATCAGCGCGTCTTCGCCGCGATCACGGAAGTATTCACCCATGGTGCAACCGGAATAGGGCGCGATGTACTGCATGGCTGCCGATTCGGCGGCGGATGCGGCGACCACGATGGTGTGCTCCATGGCACCGTACTCTTCCAGCTTGCGAACGATGTTGGCCACCGTGGAAGCCTTCTGACCAATCGCGACATAGACACACTTAACACCACTGTTAGCCTGATTGATAATGGCATCGATGGCGACGGCGGTCTTGCCGGTCTGACGGTCACCAATAATCAGCTCACGCTGACCACGGCCTACCGGCACCATAGCATCAATCGCCTTCAGACCGGTTTGCACCGGCTGATCGACTGATTTACGCTCAATAACGCCGGGAGCGATTTTTTCAATGGGGGCTGTCTCTGTTGAATCGATCAGGCCTTTGCCGTCAATCGGATTACCCAGTGCATCCATGACCCGGCCCAGCAGGCCTGCGCCAATCGGCACTTCAAGAATACGACCGGTACACATGGCCTTGTCGCCTTCTGACAAATGGCCATAGCCACCCATAACAACAGCGCCGACTGAATCGCGTTCCAGGTTCAGCGCCATGGCGAAAGTATCACCCGGTAATTCGATCATTTCACCCTGCATGACATCGGCCAGGCCGTGAATACGTATAATACCGTCACTTAAACTGACCACGGTACCTTCAGTTCGCGCTTCTACGGATGAATCAAAATTCTCGATTCTCGATTTAATCAGTTCACTGATTTCTGATGGATTGAGCTGCATTTCTTTTTTCCTCTTAACGACCCAATGCTAATGCCAGCGACTTGAGCTGGGATTTCATTGAGCCATCGATAATTGTGTCTCCGGCCTTGATAACGACGCCGCCAATCAGCGACGCGTCGATTGTTGAGCTAATGCTGACTTCACGATGCAGCTTTTCCTTGAGCATGGCGACTATAATCGCCTCCTGCTCTTTGGAAAGCGGGAAGGCAGAGATCACCTCCGCATCGATTTTGCCTTCAGCTTCAGCCCGGAAGGCTTCATACTGTTCGGCAATTTCCGGCAAAATTTTCAGGCGGTCATTTTCCGCAATCACTTTCAGCAGATTCTGTTGCTGCGGGGTGAGTTTGTCAGCCAGCACCTTCAGCATCAGCTCAGCTTTTTGCTCATGACCAAGCTGAGGGCTGTCTAATAAAGCCTGCATCTGAACATCGTTAGCAACAGCTGTCATCAACGCCAGGGCCTGACCCCAACTGTCTACCGATGAAGTCTCGGTCGCATGCTGATACACAGCGCGAGCATAGGGACGGGCTACAGTAGTGTAATCTGCCATGCGTTATCGCCTACAGCTGCTCAGCCAGAGTGCTTAGCGCACTGGCGTGAGCTTCGGCATTGACTTCGCGTTGCAGTATTTTCTCCGCGCCGGTTATGGCGAGTATCGCCACTTGCTTGCGTAGCTGCTCACGAGCACGGTTGGTATCCTGCTCAATCTCAGCTTCTGCACCCACTTTGATTCGCTGCGCTTCTGATCGGGCATCGTCTTTCGCTTCTTCCACAATCTCGGCAGCGCGCTTTTGCGCCTGCGAAATTATATCTGAGGCCTCACCTTTGGCTTCTCTCAAACGCTCTGCTGCTCTGTTTTCAGCCAGCTCCTGCTCGTGCTGGCCGCGTTCAGCCGCCGCCAGGCCTTCAGAGATCTGCTTTTTACGCTCAGCTAGTGCATTCACCAGTGGCGGCCATACGTAGGCATAACAAAACCATACGAAAGCCGCAAAAGTGATCGACTGACCAATCAGCGTTAAATTAATATTCATACGCTAGTACCGTGTCATCCGCCTTTTTATGCAACTGCAAAGATTACGTAGAACGCTACACCTACCGCAATCA
>JAQICG010000050.1 GCA_027858635.1 Gammaproteobacteria bacterium
CTGTTCGAAGAGGGTTCCATGGTCAACGTGCTGACCTCTCTGGTGGGTAATGTATTCGGCTTTAAGGCATTGCGTGCACTGCGTTTAGAAGATATCCGCTTCCCGATCGCCTATGTAATGACCTGTAACGGGCCACCACAGGGTATTCAGGTTGAGCGTGACATCATGAACAAATATGGTCGTCCTCTGCTGGGCTGTACCATTAAACCCAAGCTGGGTCTGTCGGCGAAAAACTACGGTCGTGCCTGTTATGAAGGTCTGCGCGGCGGTCTGGATTTCACCAAAGATGACGAGAACGTTAACTCACAGCCGTTCATGCGCTGGCGTCACCGTTTCGACTTCGTTATGGAAGCGATTCACAAAGCTGAAGCTGAAACCGGTGAGCGTAAAGGTCACTATCTGAACGTAACTGCACCCACATCAGATGAAATGATGCGTCGTGCTGAGTACGCCAAAGAAATCGGCGCGCCGATTATCATGCACGATTACCTGACCGGCGGCCTCTCGGCCAACACTCAGCTGGCACAGTGGTGCCAGAACAACGGTATGCTGCTGCACATTCACCGTGCTATGCATGCGGTACTCGATCGCAACCCGCACCACGGTATTCACTTCCGCGTACTGACTAAAGTGCTGCGTCTGTCTGGTGGCGATCACCTGCATTCAGGCACTGTTGTCGGCAAGTTGGAAGGTGACCGCGAAGCTACTCTGGGCTGGATCGACATCATGCGTGACAGCTACGTGAAAGAAGATCGTTCACGCGGTATTTTCTTCGACCAGGACTGGGGCGCAATGCCAGGTGTACTACCTGTCGCTTCCGGTGGTATTCACGTCTGGCACATGCCTGCGCTGGTTAACATCTTTGGTGACGATTCAGTCTTGCAGTTTGGTGGTGGTACGCTGGGTCACCCATGGGGCAATGCAGCGGGCGCTGCGGCTAACCGCGTTGCTGTTGAAGCCTGCGTGGAAGCTCGTAACACCGGCCGTGAACTTGAGGTTGAAGGTAAGGACATTCTTACTGCCGCCGCCAGGCACAGTCCTGAGCTGAAGATGGCGATGGAAACCTGGAAAGAGATCAAGTTCGAATTCGATACCGTGGACAAGCTGGATGTTGCTCACAAATAAGCGGCGTCTTTTACTGTGATACCGCGTTGGTCGCGGTTCTGCGTTGCTCACGTATGAACATATACGCTGCGCTACTCGAATCCGCGACCGCCTTGTCTCACAGCAAAATACTTGCTTATTGAGCAGAACGAATTTTTAAAATTTAACTGGAGTAAAACCCATGAGTGATGTGCAAGATTACAAATCAAGCTTAAGCGACACAACCAGTCGCAAGTTTGAAACTTTTTCATACCTGCCTCCGATGACGGCGGAACAGACTCGCGCACAGATTGAATACATTGTGAGCAAAGGCTGGAACCCCGGCATCGAACACACCGAGCCGCAAAATGCCCGTAGCAATTACTGGTACATGTGGAAACTGCCGATGTTTGGCGAAACCGATGTTGATGCAATTCTGGCTGAAATTGAGAACTGTCATAAAGCGCATCCGGACAACCATGTTCGCCTGATCGGCTTTGATAACTTCAAGCAATCAGCGGGTGCCTCAATGGTAATTTACCGTGGTAAAACGGTCTAATTACGCAGGGTAGTGTGAAAACACGAAGCCCCTGTCCGCACACCGTACGGTCAGGGGCTTTTTTAATAGTTTAAATGGACAAGATAAATCATGAACAAACCAAATACATATGTAGGCATTAATAATGACCTCAATGGCGGCATGACCACCATTGGTAAAATTATCCGCGACGCCTGGGTATTTGAATTGATTCCTGAAACTGAAACCTGTGAAGGCTGGAACCTGGCCGGGGTGGATGCTTTATTACAAAGATTAAATGGCGAGTGGGATAAGTATGGATGTCTGTTCAGCCACTTGCCGGAAACGCTGCGTGAACGCCATGAGCGCATTCATGGTGAAGCCATGATCCGGGCCAGAGAAAGCGGCTGGTGTGGCGAACATGAAACCGAAGACGAAAAATAAAAATTAGTATTACGCTTATTTAAATCCAACTACATCCAATTAAAAGGTGTGTTATGTCAGAAAATACCGTAGATCCAAAACAGTACATCATTAACGATGAGCCCTATTACGAACTGGTCAGCGACGAAGTTGAACGCTACCAGGCGGCTTACAATGTGCGCATGCCGATGATGCTTAAAGGTCCGACCGGCTGCGGCAAATCGCGTTTCGTTGAGTACATGGCATACAAACTGGGCAAGCCATTAATCACCGTGGCCTGCAACGAAGACATGACCGCCTCCGATCTGGTCGGGCGTTTTCTGCTGGATAAAGATGGCACCAAATGGCAGGACGGCCCACTAACGACCGCTGCGCGTATCGGCGCGATCTGTTATCTGGATGAGGTGGTGGAAGCGCGTCAGGACACCACTGTGGTGATTCACCCGCTGACTGACCATCGCCGCTATTTACCGCAGGACAAGAAAGGCGAACTGGTTGCCGCGCACCCTGATTTTCAGCTGGTGATCTCCTACAACCCCGGCTACCAGAGCTTGATGAAGGACCTCAAGCAGTCGACCACACAGCGTTTCGGTGCGCTGGATTTTGATTATCCGGCTGAAAAAATCGAGGTCGCGATTGTCACCAAAGAGTCCGGCGTTGATCAGGCCACTGCCGAGAAGCTGGTGCAGATTGCGCATCGCGCCCGCAACCTGAAAGGCCATGGCCTGGACGAAGGTATCTCGACGCGACTGCTGGTCTACGCGGGTCAGTTGATCGCCAAAGGTCTGGACGCTGAGTCGGCGTGCAGCATGACCATGGTGACACCGTTGACGGATGATCCTGATATGCGCGACACCCTGGATGCTGCGGTACAGACAGTTTTTGGCTAAAACCTGAATCCGTGGCTTAACCGCGGATTAAGGTAAAAATTTAC
>JAQICG010000060.1 GCA_027858635.1 Gammaproteobacteria bacterium
GAAGCTAAGATTTTTTGAAACCCCTGTGAAACCAATATCTTGCACCAGGCGCCACGGTTAAGCTACGGATTCAGGATTAAATAAAAGCATTCACCGCAGACAAATTTTTTACCAAATTAACATTGGTTTTCTCTGCACCTCAGCGGTGAAAAAGTTTTGTTATTTAAGTGTTCAAAATTTTACATTAAGGGTAATGGCCCACTATATGGAAAAACTATATTTAACTATCGCGCTGTTGCTTTTGCTCACCCTGGTGGCAGGTTTGTGGCGAGTGCTGCGTGGTCCGACGCCGGCGGATCGTATGCTGGCGGCGCAGTTATTCAGCACCACGGCGGTGGCCTGTTTATTGTTACTGGCACAGGCATTCGGTCAGGCGTCGTTGCGGGATGTTGCTCTGGTGTTTGCGCTGCTGGCTACCGTCGCGGCGGTAGCTTTTATCTGCCGTACCTGGCCCGGCGTCGAGCAGGAGCAGAATCATGTCGATGACTGAATTTTTAACCCTGTTGCTGTTAATCGCCGGGGCCTTTTTCTATATTGCGGGAACCGTGGGCCTGCTACGCTTTCCCGATATTTATTCGCGTCTGCATGCCCTGACCAAGGCGGATAATCTCGGTCTGGGGCTGATCATCGTGGGCCTGGCTTTGCAGGCGGACTCGCTGACGGTGATATTCAAACTTATTCTGATCTGGCTGCTGGTGCTGCTGGCAAGTGCCAGCGTCGCCCATATGGTCGCCCGTTCGGCACAACAAAAAGGCATTAAACCCTGGACACGATGACACTACTACAATGGGCCTTTGATGGTTTGCTTGGCATCACCCTGATATGGCTGGCCTGGCGAACCCTGGCGAGTGCCGATCTGTTCAAGGCGATTGTGCTGTTCATCGCTTTTGGTCTGTTGATGTCACTGGCCTGGGTTCGACTCAATGCCCCGGACATCGCACTCGCCGAGGCCGCGATCGGTGCCGGCCTGACCGGTGCGCTGCTGCTGGTGGCGCTGGCAAGGCTTAACGTGGTGGCGGCGCAAACTGGTGACATTGAAAGTAACACTAAACAGATATCTGCGCCGGAGGATTCAGCGCGCACCACTGCTGTTGTTGGTCAGGGAGTTTCAAATAAACATAACCTGTTTCAATATTTTCTGGTGCTGATGCTGTCGGCCGTGGCGGCGGGTCTGGCCTATGCGGTGTTGAGTCTGCCATCAGAAGCACCGGGTTTGAGTCGGGACGTGGCGGAGAATCTAAACGTCAGTGGTGTCAGCAATCCGGTGACCGCGGTGCTGCTCAATTTTCGTGGTTACGATACCTTGCTGGAAATGGCCGTGCTGTTGCTGGCGCTGCTCGGAGTCTGGTCACTCAACCGACTGCCGGAGCAGTACGAATCATCGCCGGGGCTGGTGCTGGATATGCTCTCGCGTCTGCTGGTGCCATTGCTGCTACTGGTGGCCGGTTATCTGCTCTGGGTTGGCAGCCGGGCACCGGGCGGTGCTTTTCAGGCGGGTTCGGTGCTGGCCGCTGCCGGGGTGCTGTTACTGCTGGCCGGCTGGCGTCCTGCGGCAAGATTTCTCGGCTGGCCGCTGCGCTTTGCCCTGATCATCGGGCTGGCGGTGTTTGTCAGTGTCGCGCTCCTCATGATGCTACCCGGCGGACAGCTGCTGCAACTGCCACCCGCATTCGCCGGTGCATTAATCCTGCTGATCGAAACCGCAGCCACACTCTCGATCGGGGTCACGCTGGCGGCGCTGTTTTACGGCAGTCGGCCACGGTCGGAGCAAATTCCGCCGCATCACACAGGCTCGGGAGGGGAGAATGAATAACGCCTATCTGTATGCGCTAACCGGCATCGTGCTGTTCACGCTGGGGTTGTACGCGCTCATTATTTATTCCCATCTGCTGCGTAAGATCCTGGCCATCAACATCATGGCCAGCGGTGTGTTTCTACAGCTGGTCGCACTGTCAACGCGCGCTCGGCCCTTGCTGGATGCGGTGCCGCACGCGATGGTGATCACCGGTATTGTGGTTGCGGTCTCTGCCACTGCACTGGCGCTGGCGCTGATGCTGCGCCTGCGTGACGCCAGCGGGAGCGCCGAGCTGATCGAAGAGTCCACCGAATGACGTTCACGCAATAATGTCGATACAAACGATCCCCTGGCCAGTCATGCTGATCGTGTTACCGCTGATCGGTACGCTGCTGTGCTTTCTGTTGCCGCGACAGGTGAAAGCGCTGGGGTTGATGACCGCATTGGCCATTGCGGCGAGCGCGGTCGCCTTGCTCTGGCAGCTGCTGCAGCAGGGGGCAATGCGTTATTCGGTGGGTGGCTGGGGTGCGCCGTTGGGCATCGACCTTTATGCTGATGGCCTGAGCCTGCTGATGCTGCTGATCACCGCTACGGTGGGGCTGGCAATCAGCATTTATGCGAATGCCGCTTTCAAGCTCGATAAGCTGGTGCATTTCTGGCCGTTGTGGCTGCTGCTGTGGACCGCGCTGAATGCGCTTTTCCTCTCGGCCGATCTGTTCAATCTTTATGTCTCGCTTGAACTGCTGGGGCTGTCTGCGGTGGCACTGGTGGCACTGGCGGGCGGCAGCGCCGCATTGGGCGCCGCCATGCGTTACCTGCTGGTCAGCCTGCTGGGGTCGATGCTATACCTGCTGGGTCTGGCGCTGCTCTACCACAGCTTCGCCAGCGTCGATATTGCGATACTGGCGCAACGCATGGAATCGACCCCCGCGGTCTGGGCCGCCATGGCGCTGATGACGGTGGGTCTGCTACTCAAAACGGCGCTGTTTCCACTGCATTTCTGGCTGCCGCCCGCACACGCCAATGCCCCGGCAGCGGTAAGCGCCTTATTGTCCGCGCTGGTGGTGAAGGGCTCCTTTTATATTCTGTTACGGCTGTGGCTGGAGGTTTTCCCTCTCAGTCACGCCGCGCCCGGACAGCTTCTGGGGCTGCTCGGCGCGGCGGCGATACTTTGGGGCGGGGTGCAGGCGCTGCGTCAAACCCGGCTCAAAATGCTGATCGCCTATTCCACGGTATCGCAGTTAGGTTATCTGTTTATTGCCTTCCCGCTGGCCACCACCATGGCCTGGAAAGGGGCGATGTATCTGCTGTTATCGCATGCACTGGCGAAATCGGCGATGTTCCTGGCGGCGGGTAATCTGCTGCTGTTCGGCGGCCATGACCGTATCACCCAGCTCGACCGGGTGGCGCAACGTCTGCCACTGACACTGGCGGCATTCGCCCTGGCGGGTGTCAGCATTATTGGCCTGCCGATCAGTGGTGGTTTCATCGGCAAGTGGCTGCTGCTCACTGCTGCAATGCAATCCGGTGAATGGGGCTGGGCGGTGGTTATGATACTGGGTAGCTTGCTGGCGGCCGCCTATATTTTCAAAGTGATCGGTTACGCCTTCACCCAGGCCGAAGTCACCCATGAAGCCTGTGAAGTCTCGAAAACTATGGGCGCAACGGCCTTTGTACTGGCACTGGCGGCCATTGTGCTCGGCCTGATTGCACCGTGGCTGTTAGCACTGATGGATATCGCCGAGCCATTTGCAATGTCATCAGCAGCGCTCAATGCGGGAGCCGCCGCATGAGCGAGTATTTCGAGCTGCCGCTGTTAATTCTGGCCAGCTCCATGATCCCCGGCCTGATCATTTTCATGCTGCCGGAAGAGGCGGTGCGAACCCGTATTGCCCTCAATATGAGCGGTGCCCTGATCAAGGTGATGCTGGTCGGTTTTGTTATCTGGGGGGTTTCCAACGGCCAGCAGTACGAAACCCGACTGCCGTTTCTGCCCGGACTGGATCTGGTATTAAAGGCTGATGCACTGTCGATTCTGTTCATCACCCTGTCCACGGTGCTGTGGCTGGTGACCACCGTCTATGCCATTGGTTATCTGGAAAACTCGCCCCATCGCAGTCGCTTTTTTGGTTTTTTCAGCCTCTGCGTAACCGCAACCGTTGGCATCGCTCTGGCGGGTAACCTGATCACCTTTGTGCTGTTTTACGAGCTGTTGACCCTGACCACTTATCCACTCATCGTGCATCGCGGCACCGAGGAGGCGCGTCAGGCCGGGCGCACTTATTTAATTCATACCATGTTCGGTGGCGCGCTGCTGCTGCTAGGCACAGTCTGGCTCTATAGTCTGACCGGCACGCTGGAATTCACCCAGCGCGGTTTTGTGTCCGGATTGCTGCCTGATCATGATAACTCGCTAATCATTATTTTTGTTTTGCTCATTGCCGGGCTGGGCGTGAAGGCGGCATTGGTGCCATTGCACAGCTGGTTACCCCGGGCGATGGTGGCACCCGCGCCGGTGAGCGCCCTGTTGCATGCGGTGGCGGTAGTGAAAGCCGGTGCATTTGGCATCGTGCGCGTGATTTACGATGTCTATGGCATCGAGGTTGCCAGCACGCTGGGGGTGACTTTGCCACTGGCCATAGTCGCTGCAATCACCGTTATTTATGGTTCCGTGCGCGCCCTGTTTCAGGATGACCTGAAACGCCGACTGGCCTTTTCCACCATCAGTCAGGTGTCGTACATCACCTTGGGCATTGCTGTGGCCGGGCCGATCGCGACCATCGGCGGACTGGTCCATCTGGTGCATCAGGGCATGATGAAAATCACGCTGTTTTTCTGCGCGGGTAATCTGGCGGAAACACTGGGCATTCATAAAGTCAGTGAAATGGACGGCGTGGGGCGTCGCATGCCACTAACCATGGCCGCGTTTACACTGGGCGCTTTCGGCATGATGGGCGCGCCGCCGCTGGCAGGGTTTGTCAGCAAATGGTATCTGGGGCTGGGCGCGCTCGATGCCGGGCAGGACTGGGTGATATTTATACTCGCCGGCAGCAGCCTGTTGAACGCCATGTACTTTTTACCCATCCTGCATCGTGCCTGGTTCAGAGAGCCCATGCATGAATGGCCGGCGACACATTATCTATGGCGCAGAGAAACTGCTTGGGCATTGCTGCTGCCGCCGCTGTTTACCGCTTTTCTGTCGCTGCTCCTGGGTCTGCTGGCGTCATTGCCTTACAGCCCCCTGGAGTGGGCGCGTTTTATCACCTCACTGCAATACGCGCTATGACTATAACTGAATCTTTGCTGTTGTTAACTCCGGGACTGCCGCTGTTGCTGGCGGCGCCATGGCTGCGCCGGGTTGTTCCACGCTTTGAATATGTCGCTATTCTACCGGCGCTTTTGCTACTGATTTTCGCCGAGCAAACCAGGGTTGACCTACCCTGGTTATTGCTGGGCTCGGGGATAGGTTTTGTCGAACAGACACCGCTGTTACTTTCAATGGCTTTACTGCTCTGGTTGCCCGCTGCGTTTTCCCTGTCTGTGCGGTTGCAACGCAGTGACGGCTCTCTATCGAGTGAAATAACCAATCGACGTTACAGCACATTTTTTCTACTGACACTAAGCGGTTATCTGGGCACAATTTTGGCGATGGACGTGGTTGGCTTTTTTACTTTTTCCACGCTTATGGGTTACAGCTTTTATGGGCTGCTGATCAATGGCGGAAATAGCAATAGAAAACGCGCGGGTCGGGTCTACTTGTATTTTATTATTGCTGCCGACCTGCTGCTATTTGAAGCGGCATTGATTGCCGTTGTCGCCACTGGCAATTTAAGTTTTTCTGCGGTTCGTGATGCGAACTTGAGCATTAATATGGTGCGCGATGTGAATCTAAATTTTGAAGTGGTACGTGCTGCTTTAATATCATCCTCGCACAACGTTACCTATTTATCGCTGGTGATCATCGGCTTTGCCCTTAAGGCCGGTTTCTGGCCGCTCTACTTCTGGCTGCCTATGACATTTCGCGCGGCAACTCCACCTGCCGCACTTCTGATCGGCGGCGTTCCTGTTGCCATCGCTTTACTGGGTCTGGTTCGCTGGCTACCGCTGGGTGATATCACGTTGCCACTTGCCGGTATGATTATTCAGTTTTCAGGTGCCGCCGCAATCCTGTTCAGCCTTCTGTACGCGCTGATATTACGAGAATTGAAAACCCTGCCGACACAACTCACCCTGTTGACGACCGGCCTGTTCACCGTGGCGCTGGGTGTTGGCCTGAGCAAACCGGATCTCTGGCAGCAGTATGGTCATCTGGCCTATTTTTATATCGTGTTTATGTCACTGGCTCTGGCGCTGCTGACTGCGGTTATCGCATGGCGGCAAGACGGAAACCTATCTACCGATAAAAGCATGGAACCGACAGAAGTCAGAGTGATGTGGATTGAACATGTATCAGAAATGATCGTGCGTCGCATTAGAGCCATGGGCATGGAAACGCTGCCACGCTTGCGTGCATCCTCTCTTGCCACTGCCCAAAATTATTTACATGTACCCGTCTGGAAAAAAGCCCTGCAAAACGCCGAACTTATTTTGCAACGCTGGAGCTTCGCCATAACTTTACTGGTGCTGCTGGGCGTTATTTTCGTGCTTGTGGTTATGGTCGGATAGATCATCGGGCTTTTAAAGATGATGGTGGTAGTATCACAAAGAACAGCATCAACAGAATGACAGGAATCAACAGCAAAAACATGCCACAATATAGATCTTCAAATTCTCTCATTGAAGGCTTGCAAGCATTGGCTGTAATGACAAAAAGGAGAAAAGCATGAACCGAAAACAAGCTATAGCATTGCTTGCTCGCAGCAAGCCGGTACTGGCAACCCGCTATGGAGTGACGCGCCTGGCTCTGTTCGGCTCCACTGCGCGTAACGCAGCGCGTAGCGATAGCGATATTGATATTCTGGTTGCCTTCGATGGCCCGGCTACATCCAAACGTTATTTCGGCGTCCAGTTCTATCTTGAAGATCTGCTGGGAAGTCCTGTCGATCTAGTTACCGAAAAAGCCTTGCGTCCGGAACTACGGCCATTCATTGAAATAGAGGCGGTGCATGTCTGAGTCCGCACAGCGCGAATGGCAATTTTATCTTGACGATATGATCGGTTTTGCGGAAAAGGTTCTCGCTTATACTCATGAGCTGGATCAAACTCAATTTATTAATAGTGGCTTGAACTATGATGCCACTCTTCGTAATCTAGAGCTGATTGGTGAAGCCGCTACTCATATACCGGAAGATGTTCGCGAAGCCAATCCGAAAATTCCCTGGCGACTCATCGCCACCACCCGCAATCGACTAATTCACGGTTATCTCGGAATTGACAACGATACCCTGTGGAGCATCATCACTAGCGATATTCCCGCATTGCTGTCGCAGCTATATATATTCAAGAATAAATTATAGTGATTGCGATGCAGTTGTCGGAGTTTTTAATTCGCTGGATTTCAGGTCACTGACAGGTGAAAAAACGGGCTATCTACATTTCATAAACTCTAATCAACTGTTCTGTAAAGGCGCTAATTAAACCTTCTTATTGTTGATTTTTTACTTTTTTAGCTACGCGATATTGATATTCTGCTGATCGGCCTGGGTCGTTTTGGCGCATCCATGGCAAGCAGTCTGCGCGAGCGGGGCTGCCGATTGCTGGCGGTCGATTTTGATCCCGTAGCCGTGCAGCGCTATGGCCGCGAGGGTTATGCGGTGCACTACGGCGATGCCGAAGCTCCGGAATTTGTCGCCTCTCTGCCGCTGGCGCGGATTCAATGGGTGGTAAGCACGGTGCGCGATCCCGGCATTAACCGCATGTTGTTGCATGCATTACGAGAGCAAAGCTATTCGGGAAAAGTCGCCATCTCCACATCCAGTCAATATGATGCGAAACTGTTTGAAAAGATGGAGAATGTGGATATGGTGCTGGTGCCCTATAATGAAGCGGCCAAAGTGGCTGCAGCGCGCTTGTTCCCCTTAGCCGGAGAGTAATGGTCAAAAAAACAGTGGCCGGTTATGTTTTGCACAGGTTCAGATTCCGGCGATGACAGATTGCGGTTCACTCAGGAGAAGTTAAGCATGAAACGATTCAGAAAAATTCTCTATGTAGCCGAACCCTCGGTGGCACAGGAGGCGGCTATAACCAGAGCGGTGACACTGGCGGCAAACAATCTGGCCGAGCTGACCGTGATTGATGTGATTCCACCCGAGGCTGCGGATATCGGCCTGCCGCACGGTGGCCAGGTCTCCTCAGACTTTCAGGCAGCCATAGAGGACAGACACCGCGAAGTGCTGGAATCATTGATTGAACCGTATCACCAGACCATGGCCATCGGGATCGAGGTGCGGGTGGGAAAGCCCTTTCTCGAAACGATTCGTGCGGTGTTGCGTGACGGCTATGATCTGGTGATCAAGCTCGCCGAAAATCCGGAATTTATAGAACGCCTGTTCGGCAGTGATGACATGCACTTGCTGCGCAAATGTCCCTGTTCACTCTGGCTGATGCATCCAACGGAAAAGCCGAACTATGAATGCATTATCGCCGCGATCGACTTCGACTCTTCAAAACCCGAGACCGTGAATCAGGGGCTTAACCAACAGATTGTTGAACTAGCCACTACGCTCGCCATCTCCGATTTTACCGAATTGCATCTTGTTCATGCCTGGGATGCGCCGGCCGAAATGATGCTACGCATGTGGAGCAATAATCCGGAAGAGGCCGCGCATCAATACAGCGCAGAGGTGCGCGCCCATCATCAGAAAGGCATGGATTTACTGCAAGCGAATTTACGCGAGCAATTTGATGAGGAAGCCTATGGTTATT
>JAQICG010000401.1 GCA_027858635.1 Gammaproteobacteria bacterium
AGGTTGCAGAGAAGTTCCCAAGTAATTTTTTTATCGCGGATTCACTTCACAAGTGCAACTCTCGAGTTGTCCGCACAGGACTGAAAAGAAACCGCTGATACCAATGTTACGTCAAGACACAGACGCCGGTTCAGCAACAGCCCTGACCGCTGGCGGAGGGTGAGCTACCACAGGTTTCACCAGCTGCTGAAGGTTCTGCTTCGGCAGCCTGCTCGTCAAAGGCCGCGTCGAGTTTCTGCGCCGCCTCGTCGCGTATATGGCGGGCGATCTCAATCACTGCATTGATCTGGTGTTCGGGTACACCGGAATCACGCAGGCGCTGAAGCTGGCACTGGCCCATGGCCGGGTGATTGGCGGCGATGCCCGAGGCCAGCGAAATCATGGCGACGATAGATGAGTGCAGTTGCGGTTGTTCGTTCATTCTCTTGTGCTCCGTTAACAGATTAGTGCGATTAGGCGGTGACCAGGTTGAAGCCCCAGCCCACCAGGATGAAAGCCACCGCCAGCACACCGGCATAAAGCGCCAGCGCCGGCCATTTGATGACTTTGCGCAGGATGATCATCTCCGGCAGCGACAGTGCGGCGATGCTCATCATAAATGCCAGCGTGGTGCCGATGGCGACGCCCTTGCCGAGCATGGCTTCGGCCACCGGAATCACCCCGGTGGCGTTGGAGTAGAGCGGGATGCCGAGCAATACCGCGCCGGGCACCGCCAGCCAGTTGTCTTTGCCGCCCAGGTGTTCGCTGACCCAGCCTTCCGGCACATAGCCGTGAAACAGGGCGCCGACAGCGATCCCGGCGACCACCCATTTCCACAGCCGACCGACAATCTCGCGCACCTCGTTCATGGCGTAGCGGTGGCGTCCGCGCAGCGAGGTGTCGGGTTCGGGCAGGTTCATCTGGCCCATCTGGATCTTCCAGACATACCCTTCCACCCAGCGCTCGGGTTTGAAACGCTCGATCACCATGCCACCGACATAGGCGACGGTGAGTCCGGCGGCGACATACATCAGGGTCAGTTCCCAGCCGAGAATACCGGCGAGGATCACCACCGCCACTTCGTTGATCATGGGCGAGGCGATGAGAAAGGAGAAGGTGACGCCGAGCGGAATGCCCGCCTCGACAAAACCGATGAACAGTGGCACCGAGGAACAGGAGCAGAATGGCGTCACCGCGCCCAGACCCACGGCGGTGCTGCGCGCCATCCACTTGGGTTTGCCGCGTACATAGTCACGTACCCGCTCCGGCGAGAGCAGGGCGCGCAACAGACCCATCACGTAGATGATGACCACCAGCATGAAGAAAATCTGCACCGTATCCATAACGAAAAAGTGCAGGGTGGCGCCGGCGTGTGAGGCCGGGTCAAGACCCAGCCAGTCAAAGACCACCAGATTGGCGAGGGCGTCAAACATTTTCAGCTCCAGTCATTGGGTTTAATGGCCGCTATGCAGATGCACATCGGTGGGGCAGCACTCTTCATAGCTGGGAATGCCCGGCTTCGATTGGTACCAGCCGGCGCTGCGGTTGACCCATTTGACGACCAGCAGCATCACCGGCACCTCGCTGAGTACACCCACCACAGTTGCCAGCGACGCGCCGGACTGGAAACCGAACAGGGCGATGGCGGTGGCGACTGCCAGCTCGAAGAAGTTGCTGGCACCGATCAGCGCCGAAGGTCCGGCGATGCAGTGCGGCGATTTCACCGCGCGATTGAGCAGATAGGCCAGTGTGGAATTGAAAAACACCTGGATCAGAATCGGCACCGCCAGCAGGGCAATGATCAGCGGTTGCCGGATAATCTGCTCGCCCTGAAAGCCGAACAGCAGTATCAGTGTGGCCAGCAGCGCCAGCAGTGACAGTGGTTGCATGCGATTGAGCACGCGCTGCAAACGCAGATAGCCGTGCTCGCCGCGCAGCAACCCGTGACGCCACAGATTGGCAATGATCAGCGGTACCACGATATAAACCAGCACCGACAGCAGCAGCGTATCCCAGGGCACGGTAATGGCGGACAGCCCCAGCAGCAAAGCCACGATGGGGGCGAAAGCGAAGATCATGATCACATCGTTGAGCGCCACCTGCGAGAGGGTGAAATGCGGCTCGCCTTTGGAGAGGCTGCTCCAGACAAACACCATGGCGGTGCAGGGCGCGGCAGCGAGAATGATCAGCCCGGCGATGTAGGAATCGATCTGCTCGGCGGGCAGCCAGTCACGGAACAGCCAGCCGACAAACAGCCAGGCCAGCAGTGCCATGGAAAAAGGTTTGACCGCCCAGTTGACGAACAGGGTGACGCCGACGCCGCGCCAGTGCTGACTCACGCCCTTGAGCGCACGCAGGTCGATTTTCAGCAACATGGGAATAATCATCAGCCACACCAGCACCGCCACCGGTAGATTAACCTGCGCGATTTCCAGTGCGCCGATGGCCTGAAAGGCATCATTAAAAAAATACCCCAGAGCAATGCCGACGACAATGCAGAGAAACACCCAGGCCGTCAGGTAGCGCTCGAAAAATCCCATTTCAGCGCCAGCGGACTTTTTGGCGGTGGTTTCACGTTGAGCCGACATGATTAAACGCTCTCAGTGCTGCGTAAACGTTGCAGCAGTTGCTGTACGCGGGCTTTGATGTCATCACGCGTGGCGCGAAACATCGCCATAATCTCCTCTTCGGAGCCGGTCGCATTGGCAGGATCTTCTAGTGGCCAGTGCTCCTTTGCCGTATCGGGTGGAAGTATCGGACAATGCTCATCAGCATGGCCACACACGGTCACGACCAGATCAGTCTGTGCCAGCATCTCATCGGTGACTTTGGTCGATTCTTGATTGGAAATATCCGCGCCCGCTTCCTGCATCACCGCAATCGCACGCGGGATTTTACCCTGCGCCTCGATGCCGGCAGACAGAATTTCAAAAGCGCTACCGCCATAATATATGGCCCAGCCTTCAGCTATCTGTGAACGGCAGGAATTACCGGTGCAGAGAAACAGAATATTCATTTAAAATCCTCATCTTAATGTGTTCAGAACAGGACGATCTCAGGCGCAGCAGGCCGTACCGGGCCGGTCTGGCATCGAGGCCAGCGCAGCGCGATCCCCCACAAAAGGCGACTCGCCGGCCACGCCCTCAGCCGTAGTGCTCAGCACCTGCTGCACCCAGTCGGGCAGGGCATCGTGCAGCTGGTAATAAATCCACTGACCCTGACGGCGGTCATCAACCAGCCCGCCTTGCCGCAACTGCGCCAGATGGCGGGAAATCATCGGTTGCGACACCCCGAGTGCATGGATTAACTCACACACGCACAGCTCACCTTCCTGCTGGAGCAGCAACAGCGTACGCAGTCGCAGTGGATGGGTAAGGGCGGTAAAAACAGTATCAGTTGAAATAGTCATGGCGGGAAATATACGCTCATCCATATATATGGTCAAGCATATATTCAAATCTATTTGAATCGTGGGTTTTGTGAATGCAACAAAATCACATAGACCGGGCTGTGATTGTCGGGCTTCAAAATCAACTCACCGTCATTCAGGCATAATTTTGGCCGAACCGCATTCGGGCTCCGGTTATTGTGAACGTATCAGCGATGTACAATACGACAGTCCAGTAACACTATTAGCAAGTACTTCATGTCACTTGAATGGCGAGATCATTATGAAATATTTCTTAATTAGTTTAATGCTTATCGGCTTGCCGGCATTAACAGCCTGTTCGTCGCCTCCGGTAAACGACCCTGACTCTTTTTTATATTCCGTCCCTGTAGGTTCAAAACTTATCCTAAATAAGGAAATCCCGATTCCAGAAAATCTAGCCCGACGTTATTTTCAAAATGGCAGGGCCATACAAAAAAATGAGCTTAATATTTACTATCCACATTGCAGCATTTTGATGAATATACTGGTGGATTATGAACGCGTTATCAAACCAACCGTGTTCGAAATTTATGTGGTAGAGGATCAACGCGATTATGCACAACGGCCTGTTTATGTTGCGAGCAATATTCTCAACAACATTGATGGCCAAACGATAATAGGTTATGCAAGCCTGTATTACTTGCGCTCCCCCGATGAGCCTGACGTGAGATCACTGGAGTGTGTTCGATGGGATAATCCTGTGCATATTCAGTTTCTGAGTATCAATGAGGTGAAAAAAGCGCTGGGGCAATATTTTAGGTTGGAGATAAATGATTGAAATCAAAAACGTTCATCGCAAAGGCTGCACTAAAATGACGGGAGTCATTTTGAACGCACGCAGTGCGGCCCGAAGGGCGACTAATTTTGCCGGGAGCAAAATTGAACAGCCGCTCTATGGCTGGCCCGCAGGGTGAGTTACAGGAAGTAATTC
>JAQICG010000275.1 GCA_027858635.1 Gammaproteobacteria bacterium
ATGTGACGGCTGATTGTCGTTGCGTGGTCACAAAAGGTTGGCTGCGGTTGTTTGTGCTGCTTAAAATATAGGATGTAGGGTGGGCACCGCTTTTGTGCCCACGACAGTAGACCTCCAACACCCCCCTCAACAATGCCAAATCACACGCCAACCGTATGTGGGGGTTAATAAGCATAACGCGAGGGACATGGTTGATGGTGGTGATCGGGCGTTACGCGTGGGCACAAAATCGGTGCCCACCCTCAACTGCCAACTTTTATTTAGAATGAACCTTCTTCGCGCCACCCGGTGTGCCCAAAATGAGTACATCGGCCGGGCGGTTGGCAACGATACCGACGGTGACGACGCCGGGCAGTTTGTTGATGTCGTTTTCCATTTTCACCGCGTCCATGATTTCCAGATTGTGTACATCCAGAATAATGTTGCTGTTGTCGGTGAGGAAGTTCTCGCGCAACACCGGCTGGCCACCGAGCTTAACCAGTTCGCGGGCGATGAAGCTGCGCGCCATGGGGATGACTTCAACCGGTAGCGGAAATTGGCCCAGAACATCCACCAGTTTGCTTTCATCGGCGATGCAGACGAATTTTTTACTGGCACCGGCGATGATTTTGTCGCGGGTAAGGGCGCCGCCGCCGCCCTTGATCAGGTTGAGGTAGTGGTCGGATTCATCAGCACCATCGATATAGTCCGGAATGTCGTTGACGTTGTTGAGGTCGAAAACGGTGATGCCGTGTGCCTGCATCCGTTTAGTCGAGGCTTCGGAGCTGGAGACCGCGCCTTCTATTTTGTTTTTGATGCCGGCCAGCAGGTCGATAAAGTGGTTAACCGTTGAGCCTGTGCCGACGCCGACGATAGTGCCGGGAACGACATATTCCAGTGCGGCTTCGGCTGCTTTTATTTTCATTTCATCCTGATTCATGATTTTTCCACCTGAATTTGTTAAGTTAATTGGCCGAATTTTACCTCTATGGCTGCCGGAAGTCATGGTGCGATTTTTTAGGGGTTTATGGGGCAATTCGATAACGTGGCGCGGATGCCATAGGCATCCCTGCCTTTGGCTGTTTCCTAAATCGGCGTCTGCTGTTGCTCAATATTGCTTGATGATACTGATCGGCGCACCACCGCATGAAGAGGCAAAGTACGATGGCGACCACAACACATTTTTCCAGTACCGCTTTTTCAAGTCTGGCCGCTCCTTGCGCAACAATCGGCTGGACACCCCTTTCAGACTGTTCACCAACACCGACACGGCCAGCTTGGGTGGATATTCCACCAGCAGATGCACATGGTTGTCTTCCCCGTCCATTTCAACCAGGGATGCCTCCATGTCCTCGCACACCTTGCCGAACATCCGGCGCATCCGGTCGATGGCGTCGCCATCAAACACCTTGCGGCGATATTTCGCCACAAAGACCAAATGGACGTGCATCTTGAAAACACAATGCCTACCGTGTCGGATTTCGTTGTCTTTCTCCATAGACCATATATAATATAGCCATGAAACGCTTGCAAGCATTCAAGTACGAGTTGCAGACCAACGGTGAACAGCAACGCTCCATGCGCCGCTTCGCTGGGTCATGTCGTTTCGTGTTCAATAAAGCGTTGGCGATGCAGAAAACCCTCTATGAGGGTGGCGAAAAGAAGTTGGGTTATGCCGGACTATGCAAAACACTTACAAAATGGCGTAATAGTGCTGATACAGCGTGGCTGGCCGACTCTCCCGTGCACCCGCTACAGCAAACACTCAAAGACCTTGAGCGTGCCTATACCAACTTCTTCGCCAAGCGTGCCGACTTCCCGCGTTTCAAGAAAAAAGGACAACACGACAGCTTCCGCTATCCCGATGCCAGGCAGTTCAAAATCGACCAGGCCAATAGTCGCATCTTCCTGCCGAAGCTCGGATGGATCAAATACCGCAACAGCCGGGATATTCTCGGTGTAGCCAGGAACATCACCGTATCGGCCAACGGCGGTAAGTGGTTTGTGTCGATCCAAACCGAGCGCGAGGTAGAACAGCCGGGTCATCCAGCCACTAGCATCGTCGGCATCGACGTGGGGATCACCCGTTTTGCAACTCTGTCCGATGGTAGCCACATCGAACCGCTCAACACCTTCAGGAAACACCAGCAAAGGCTTGCACGGTATCAGCGTGCCATGTCTCGCAAGACGAAGTTCAGCAGCAACTGGAAGAAGGCGAAAGCTCGCGTCCAGAAGATTCACAGCCGTATCGGCAATGTCCGCCGCGACTTCCTGCACAAGACCACGACCACAATCAGCAAAAACCACGCGATTGTGTGTATCGAGGACTTGCAGGTTCGGAACATGTCCAAGTCAGCAGCGGGCAGCAGCGAAACACCAGGACGTAACGTGAAGGCCAAATCCGGTCTGAACAAATCCATCCTCGACCAAGGCTGGTTCGAGTTCCGGCGTCTGCTGGAATACAAACAGGCTTGGCGCGGTGGAGAGGTGTTGGCCGTGCCGGCACGTAACACCAGCCGAACCTGTCCGTGCTGTGGCCACGTCTCGGCAGAGAACCGCCAGACGCAAGCCCGGTTCGCTTGCGTGGATTGCGGCTATGAGAACAACGCCGATCTGGTCGGTGCAATCAATGTTTTAGAGCGAGGACATCGCTTGTTAGCCTGTGGAGAGTCGGCGCAGTCAGGCCGCTCGGTGAAGCAGGAACCCGCCGAAGCGACTACTCAGGGGTTTGCCCTTGTGTAGCGCAGTAGGAATCTCCGGCATTCATGCCGGGGAGGACGTCAATGGTTTGTAATGACTAAGAAATATATCGAAAGAATTCTGGCGGCACGTGTCTATGATGTGGCGATAGAAACGCCGCTTGAACCGGCAAAATTATTGAGCAAACGTCTGGATAATAACGTGCTGATGAAGCGCGAGGATATGCAGAGCGTGTTCTCGTTCAAGTTGCGCGGTGCCTACAACTGTATTTACCAGCTGACCCAGCGAAAACAGGTCAAAGGGGTGATTGCCGCCTCTGCCGGTAACCATGCCCAGGGCGTGGCGTTGGCGGCGCAGCGCCTGGGCATCAAGGCCACCATTGTCATGCCCAAAACCACACCCGACATCAAGGTGAATGCGGTGAAATCCTACGGCGCCAAAACCATATTGATCGGCGATGCCTACGAAGAGGATTATAAGCATGCTATCGCCCTGGCCGAGAAAAAGGAGCTGGATTTTATTCATCCTTATGATGATGTTGAGGTGATCGCCGGGCAGGGCACGATAGGCATGGAGATTCTGCGCCAGCACGGTGGCGCTATTGATGCGGTATTTATACCCGTCGGCGGCGGGGGGCTGATCGCGGGTGTGTCGGCGTTTATTAAGCATCTGCGCCCCGAGGTCAGGATTATCGGCGTGGAACCGCTGGATGCGCCAAGCATGGCTGAGGCACTCAGGCAGAACAAACGCGTGAAACTCGATCACGTCGGTATTTTTGCCGATGGCGTGGCGGTGCGTCAGGCGGGCAAGGAGGGCTATCGCGTTGCCAAACAGTGTGTCGACGAAGTTATTCTCATCAGTACCGATGAGATCTGTGCGGCCATCAAGGATATTTTTGACGATACCCGTTCCATCATGGAGCCGGCGGGCGCGCTCGCTGTGGCCGGGGTGAAAAAATACATCGAACGGGAGAGACGCACAGGGCAGACGCTGGTGGCGATCAACAGCGGTGCCAATATGAATTTTGACCGCCTGCGCCACGTCGCCGAACGCGCCGATCTGGGTGAACAGCGCGAGGCGCTGTTGGGGGTGAGCATCGACGAACGCCCCGGAAGCTTCAGAACCTTCTGCAAGCTCCTCGGGCGACGCAGCATCACCGAGTTCAACTACCGCTATTCCGATAGCAGCAAGGCGCAGGTCTTCGCCGGTATCCAGCTGAGAGACGGTTGTGCCGAGAAAGACGCACTGATCGCGAAGCTGGAAGCTAAAAAATATCCGGTGGTGGATATGACCGATAACGAAATGGCCAAGATGCACATTCGCCATCTGGTGGGCGGACACTGTGCCGGTATAGAAGACGAGATCGTCTACCGCTTCGAGTTCCCAGAACGCCCCGGCGCGTTGCGGGATTTTCTCACCCGCATCGGCACCCGCTGGAACAT
>JAQICG010000039.1 GCA_027858635.1 Gammaproteobacteria bacterium
CCTTTCGGGCAGTTGCAGGCTGAATTCGTCATCCAGCGATTTGCCCAGCAGGGCTTTGCCCATGGGGGAGTCCATGCTGATGTAGCCGAGTTTGGGGTCGAGTTCATCGGGGCCGACGATGCGATAGATGTTTTCATTGTCGTGGTCATCAACGAGATGAACCCATGCGCCAAAAAATACCTTGTCCCGGTTCTCGGGGATGCGGTCAACCACCTTGATGCCTTCCAGTCGTTTTCTTAAGTGCCGAACCCGGGCGTCGATTTCGCGTAACTCTTTTTTGCGATAGATGTATTCGGCATTTTCCGAGCGGTCGCCTTCGGCGGCGGCCGCAGACAGTGCGCGGGTGACTTCGGGGCGGCGTTTTATCCAGAGAAAATCCAGCTCCTCACTCAGGCGCTGTTTGCCTTCGGGGGTAATGTATTTCGAACTCGGTGGCTGAGGTGGTCGATATCGGCCCATGGGATTAATCTCGGTCTGGTGCTGAGGAGTGTGTAAGGCAGGATTGTAATATGAATGTAAAGATTAAAGGCGATAAATAAATTCAATAGCCATGATCTTGACTTGTACGAGCGTCGGGCGCCCAATAAATATACGAGATTTAGATCATGAAGGGGGTGGCTATGTACAACTCAACAGACACTGAAAGTGAGAATGTGACCGAGCGTAGAGTGGGCCGACAGGATCGCCGGTTTAGCGGTGAAAGGCGCAATGAGGAGCGGCTGAATCATATGAAAGGCGAGTATCGAAGTAGCAGACCGCGCAGGGAATCGTATGCAGTAGGAAAGATGGTGGAAGGCAACTGGTGGTGGAGCGGCGGCTGATTTTGAACGAAGTTGGTAGATAAAAGCTTTTAACCGAAGGGCTTTTTCACCGCAGAGGCGCAGAGGGCGCAGAGAAAACCTTAGTTATATAAAACAAATTCGGTATTTATAATGCGCATAACTATATTCTATAGCCAGTCATCAACACGTAATTAATCAACTAATTTTTTATTTTTCTCTGCGTCCTTTGCGACTCTGCGGTGAATGTTTTTTCTTTAACAGTAAAAACTAGCCAGAATCATCACTCAGACAGATGCCGAGTCATTTCGTAGACGGCGATGGCGGCGGCGCAGATCACGTTCATGGAGGAGTTCATGCCCAGCATGGGGATGTGGATGCAGTGATCGGATGCGGCCAGCAATTGATCATTCACGCCTTTGGCTTCGCTGCCCAGGATCAGGCAGATTTTTTCAGCCGGTTTGAAATCGAATTCGCGGATGTTGGTGCTGTGATCGGTCAGCTCCAGACTGATGACGGTGTAACCCTGCTGCTTGAGCTGTTTTACGGTTTGCACGGCATCGGTGATGGTGCTGTGGGGGACGTACCTTTCAGAAAAGCGTGACACCTTGCTCGATAGCGGATTGATGGGGGCGGTGTTGTCGCCGCCCAGATAGAGGTGTTCGACGCCCTGCGCGTCACACAGCCGGAACAGGGCGGCGATGTTTTTCGATAAAACAATGTTGTCGGCGAGAAGGCGGAGCGGATACTTGAAGCGGCTCTGGTGATGATCCTCGTAGCCGAGTTTTCGGTGCTGCATTTGCGTTAGTCGTCAGCGCCGACCCGGATATTAATAATCACTTCCCCATCCTTTTCTTGCGTGCTGATGATGTGGTGGCCGTTAATGCGGCACCAGGCGGGGATGTCGCTGAGCGCGCCGGGGTCGGTGCAGGTCACTTCCAGAGTGTCGCCGGGTTGCAGTTCGTTGACCCTGTTCTGGGTTTTGATGACGGGCATGGGGCAAAGGGTTCGGCGCGCATCGAGTTGATAATCAGACATGCCATTCCTGTTTTATTTCAGCCGCAGGCATGGGGGAGACGTCGAGCAGGGTTGCTTCGCCGATTAGCGGGGTGAATTTCACCGTCACGCTCTCGGCTTCGCGGCCCTGGCTGAAGCGGGCGGCAACACGCGCGGCCTGTTGCAGATCGGCGTCACTGAGCACTCCGTCAACCAGTGTCAGCGGGCCGTTGTGGCTTTTGATTTCGAGCGTGGGAAACTGATTGCGGTAACCGTGAAGGAATTTGTTTTCACCGTCTTCCCGGCTGACGATCAGCTTGTAGTGGGGTTGCGGGCGAAGGTGACGGCCCACCTTGAGCAGCATGATGTCGTCCAGCTCATACTCTTTTTTGTCGCGCGCCTGCCATAGATCAACCAGTTTCCGGGAGTAGATTTTATCGGTGAGAAAGCAGCAGCCGCCTGCGGGCGAGGCGTAGTCCTCAAAACCGAACTCCTGGGCTAGCGCCATCTGCGGTTTGCGATTGCGGCCATGAAAAGCGAGCAGTTTTTCTCTGTCCACCCAGCCTTCGCGTTCGGGCAGGGTGGGGGCCAGATTCTTCGCGCACAGCGGGCGCAGCAGCAGGTCGTCCGCGCCGGATTCTCGCACCACCACCGGCAGCAGATCCTTGCGCTGGGACATCGGGCGCTGCCCGATCACTTCGCCGGTGATGATGAAATCAAAACCGTGGGCTTCCATCCACTCTTTGGCTTTGCCTACCATGAAAATCTTGCAGTCCAGACAGGGGTTCATATTGGCGCCGTAACCGTGTTTGGGGTTGATCACCACGTCTTTATATTCGTCGATAATATCCACAATATGCAGCTTGATGCCCAGCTGCTCGGCGCTCCATAAGGCGTTGTTGCGCTTCACTTTCTGGGAGTCGCGTTTGCGGATGGCATGGGTGTGGCCTTCGACGCAGAAGCCGGTGAAAAAATTGATGCCTTCGACATGAATGCCCTGTTCCAGCATGAGTCTTGCCGCCAGCAGGGAATCGAGTCCGCCGGAAATCAGGGCAACGGCTTTACGGGGTGTACTCATACGCGTGATACAACTAGCTTGAAAAAAGGACGGTTATTCTAACAATACGGGCGCACATGAAACAGCATAGATTGGCGGGCTAATAGAAATGAGTGCGATAAATGAGTGCCCAAAACGTGCGCCAGCCTCGTTCCAGCGCGGATCTTAAGGTATACTTGCGCGTCACCAATAAAGTAGATTTATTAATGAGTTACGACGTATCGACATTTCAGGGCCTGATCTTCGCGGTTCAGGATTACTGGCAAAAGCAGGGCTGCGCCATTTTGCAGCCTCTGGATCTTGAAGTAGGCGCGGGCACCTTTCATCCCGCCACTTTTTTACGCGCCATCGGCCCCGAACCTTGGCGCGCCGCCTATGTGCAGCCCTGTCGCCGGCCCACCGATGGCCGCTATGGCGAAAACCCCAATCGCCTGCAGCACTACTACCAGTTCCAGGTGGTACTGAAGCCGTCACCGGATGATATTCAGGATCTGTATCTGGGTTCGCTGAAGGCGCTGGGTTTCGACCCGCTGGAACACGACATCCGCTTTGTTGAAGACAACTGGGAATCGCCCACGCTGGGCGCCTGGGGTCTGGGCTGGGAGGTCTGGCTTAACGGCATGGAGGTGACCCAGTTCACCTATTTTCAGCAAGTCGGCGGTCTGGAGTGTCGTCCGGTCACCGGTGAAATCACCTACGGCCTGGAGCGGCTGGCAATGTACCTGCAGGAGGTCGAAAGCGTCTTTGATCTGGTCTGGACGCGTGGCCCGCAGGGTGTGGTCACCTACGGCGATGTCTTTCATCAGAACGAGGTGGAAATGTCGACCTATAACTTTGAGCAGGCCGACACCCAGTCCATGTTCAAATTATTTGACACCTGCGAAGCTGAGAGCGCGCGCCTGATCGTACTGGGTCTGCCGCTGCCCGCCTACGAAATGGTGCTGAAAGCCTCGCATACCTTTAATCTGCTCGATGCCCGTCACGCCATTTCGGTGACCGAGCGCCAGCGTTTCATTTTGCGCGTGCGCACCTTGTCGCGCGCCGTGGCTCAGGCCTACTACGATTCGCGCGAGGCGCTGGGCTTCCCCATCTGTAAAGCTGTAGAGGCTAAATCGTCAACAGGAGAAAAAGCATGAACAAAGACCTGTTGATTGAGCTGGGCACCGAAGAGCTGCCACCCACGGCATTGAGAAAATTATCCGAGGCCTTCACTCAGGGAGTGGCCGAAGGGCTGGCGCAGGCCGGATTTGAAACCGGCAGCGTGCATGCTTATGCCACACCGCGCCGCCTGGCATTGCTGATCAAAGCAGTACCCGCCTCACAGCCGGATCGCGACGTCGAACGCAAAGGCCCCAGTGTTAAGGCCGCTTATGATGCGGAGGGCAAACCCACCAAAGCACTGGAAGGTTTTGCCCGCTCCTGTGGGGTGGGTATTGACGAGCTGGAACAGGAAGAAACCGACATGGGTGCATGGCTGGTGATTAGAAGCAATGAAAAAGGCAGGCCGCTGGCCGATTTGATCCAGGGCATTGTTGAGCAGTCGCTGGCCGGATTACCCATCCCCAAACGCATGCGCTGGGGTGATAGCGATGCAGAATTTGTCCGCCCGGTTCACTGGCTGGTGCTGCTGCACGGCGCGGAAATTATCGCGGCGGAAATCATGGGGCTGAAGAGTTCGCGCGAAACTTTTGGTCATCGTTTTCATGCAGGTGGCGCACTGGCTTTGCCCGAGGCCGGCGCTTACGTCGAGCAGCTGCGCAGCGATGGTTTTGTCCTGGCCGACATGGACGAGCGCAAAAATGTCATTCGCCAGCAGGTGGAAGCAGCCGCCGCCGAGCTGGGTGGGCAGGTGGTGATTGATGAAGAACTGCTGGAGGAGGTCACCGGTCTGGTGGAGTGGCCGGTGGCGGTGGTGGGTGAATTTGATGTCGAGTTTTTGCAGGTGCCGCCGGAGGCGCTGATCAAGACCATGCAGGACAATCAGAAATATTTTGCCGTGCTCGATGCCGAAGGAAAAATAAAACCCTATTTCATCACCATCAGCAACATCGACAGCAAGACCCCGGAACAAGTCAAAGCCGGTAACGATCGCGTCATCCGTC
>JAQICG010000070.1 GCA_027858635.1 Gammaproteobacteria bacterium
CGATTTTGAGGCGCATAGTTATTCTACGCAACGAAAAATCGGGGGAATTTGGGCCGCTCTCCCACTTCCGCAGCCAATTCATCCTGAATCCGACAGCCTCTTCGGTACAAATTCATACACAGCATGTATACTCTGTTTCGCACCGCCAACCCAATTTTTGTATTCAATAATCATGGCCAAAAAAAAGAAAGTCCCTTCCAACACCATCGCCCTCAATCGTAAGGCGCGGCATGATTTCTCTATAGAAGATAACTTTGAGGCCGGTATCGTACTCGAAGGCTGGGAAATTAAAAGTATTCGCGAGGGCCGGGTACAGCTCAGCGAAAGCTATATCGTCGTTCATAAGAACGAGCTGATGTGGTACGGCGGCCATATTACCCCCCTGCTCTCAGCTTCGACCCACATCAAACCCGACCCCACTCGCTCGCGCAAACTGCTGATGCATCGCCGTGAAATCGACCGTCTTATCGGTCAGATCGAACGCAAGGGCTACACCCTGCTGCCGCTGGCGCTGTACTGGAAGCATGGTCGCGTCAAAATGGATATCGGTGTCGCCAAAGGCAAAAAAGCCCATGACAAACGTGCGGCTGATAAAGAACGTGACTGGGATCGGGAAAAACAGCGCATGCTTAAAGGCAGTCGCTGAGGTTCAGGCAACCATACGCGGGGACAGACCAGTGTGTCCGCCCTGCCCAGGTCGGCGCAACCCTGAACAGGGTGAACACACAGGATTGTTTCTACGTTAATGGTGAAAGCGAGAAAGCCTTCTCTGCACTGAAGTGCTAGTCCATTTTTGCCTGAAAGGTAATCTAATACGTCAGGAAGACGGCCAGAGTCCGGCCTCGCCGAGGTTATCGACAATCTCCTCATGGGCTTCGAGCTCGGCTTGAGTCGCCCTGACTACGCTCAGGCCTTCTCTATTTTTCGACAGACTACGCTGCTCGATCACTTCACCGGCATCGCTTGCTTCCTGCTCACTATCCAAAAGCAAATGAACCTGACCACCGGTCATGCGCAGGTAGACTTCGGACAGAATCTCGGCATCAAGCAGGGCACCGTGGAGTTCGCGTTGCGTATTGTTCACATCGAAGTGCTTGCACAGCGCATTCAGATTATTCTTCTGCCCCGGTCGCATTTTGCGCGCCATGACTAGTGTATCGATGACATTGCAGTAGGTTGAAATATCGCCCAATTGCGCATCCACCTGACGCAGCTCGGAATCCAGAAAGCCCACATCGAAAGGCGCGTTGTGAATAATCAGTTCCGCGCCGCGGATATAATTCAGGAAATCTTGCACAATATCGGCGAAACGGGGCTTATCCTGTAAAAACTCGCTGGTAATGCCATGCACCTCCAGCGCACCCTCATCACTCTCCCGGTCGGGCTGCAAATACTGGTGGTAGTTATTGCCAGTCAGTTTACGCCCAATCAGTTCTACGCAGCCGATCTCGATGATGCGGTGGCCGAGACTGTGCTCCAGGCCGGTGGTTTCGGTATCCAGTACAATTTTTCTCATGGTCTATTTCTCATCAGCGGCAGTTTGCGCGTGGTCACAGTTCGGCCCGGATCTCGTCAATGGCCTGGTTAGCCAGGGCATCGGCAAGGTCGTTTCCTTCATTGAACGATTCCACGATCACGCAGATCCATTCAATCTCATGTTTTTGCGTGGCCGCATCCAGCCTTTGCCATAGATCGACGTTTTTGACAGGCTTTTTGGCGGCGGTTTTCCAGCCCCGCTTCTTCCAGTCTGGCATCCAGCTGGTAATGCCCTGAAGCACATATTTTGAATCGGTATAGAGCACGACGTGGCAGGAGCGAGTCAGTGATTCCAGCGCCTTAATCGCCGCAGTTAGTTCCATGCGATTATTGGTGGTTTCCGATTCCGCGCCATACAGTTTTTTGTGGTGGCCGTTGTACTTCATACTCACCCCCCAGCCACCCGGGCCAGGGTTTCCGCGGCAGGCACCATCGGTATACACAATCACTGAGGTGTTGTTTTTATCTTGCATCATTTCGTCATTCTATCCCGTAACATAAAAATTTTTCAGCTTAATGGAATTATACGTGCGTTATACTACCCTTGCGAAACTGGTTTAAATAATACAGATAAACACAAAGTCATTGATTTTATTAAAGGTAACCATGCACACAAGAATTCTTCATTTTATTTCATTCCCTCTGCTCACCACTGTACTGACTGCCTGCCAGCTTGAGACCGTTAAACCAGAGGATACTTCAACCCATGTTAAGGCTGACAGCGCTCAAGCCGCTACCACCCCCGGCAATGAAGCTCCGGATTCTATTGACACCAATACGCTTGATTTTGAAGATTATGATGCAGCATTCAATGCCTTAGTTACGGCCAGCGAACCCCACGAAACAGTCTGGCAGCATGTGCGCGCCGGTTTCAAATTCGACACAGACTACGATCAGGAACTGATACAGGCTGAACTGGCATGGTACAGCAGCAATGAGGGCTACATGAACCGGGTGATGGAACGCAGCGAGCCATTTCTGCACTACATTCTCAGCGAGGCCGAAAAGCTCGATCTGCCCACCGAGCTGGTCTTGCTGCCTATCGTGGAAAGCGCCTTTCAGCCCTTCGCCTATTCCCATGGCCGGGCTTCCGGCTTGTGGCAGTTCATCCCCTCTACCGGGCGCGCGTTCGGCTTAAGGCAGGACTGGTGGTACGATGGCCGCCGTGACATCCACGCCTCGACTCAGGCAGCGCTGCAATATTTATCCAATCTGAACAAAATGTTCGATGGCGACTGGCTGCTGGCTCTTGCCGCCTACAACTCCGGTCAGGGTACCGTCAGGAGGGCCATCAGAAAAAATGAGCGCCTGAACAAGCCCACCGATTTCTGGAATTTGGACCTGCCCCGGGAAACCCGCAGCTATGTACCAAAAATGCTGGCACTCAAGGAGATTATCAATAATCCGCAGGACTACGGCATCAGCCTGCGCTGCATCCCTCACGTTCCGGGCTTCAAACTGGTCGATGTGGGCTCGCAGATCGACCTCGCCCTGGCGGCGGAGCTGGCGGATATAGGCCTGGATACACTTTATAACTATAATCCGGCTTTCAACCGCTGGTCGACTCCTCCCGAGGGGCCCCACATGCTGCTGCTGCCCGCCGATGCCGCCGACACCTTAATTACTAATCTTAAAACCCTACCCGAAGAAGAGCGGGTTAGCTGGAAGCGTCACCGTATTAAATCCGGTGATACGCTGGGTCAAATTGCCCTCAATTACGACACCACCGTTAAACACCTGCGCAAGGTCAATCGCATTAAGGGTAACAACATTCGCGCTGGAAAATACCTGCTCATTCCGGTGGCCAGCCGCAACCTCAGCGCGTACACCCTCAGCGCCGATCAGCGTCTCAGCAGCAAAAAAACCAGCGGTAGCGGCACCCGCATCAAGCATGTGATTGCACGGGGCGACAGCTTCTGGAAGCTCTCCAGAAAATATAATGCGAGCATGAAAGAGGTCGCCAAATGGAACGGCATGGGACTGCGCGACCCGCTACGTGAAGGCCAGAGTATCGTGATCTGGACGGGCAGCGCACCGACTCAAGCTTTGAGCGCTCGGGGCAGCTCTGCCAACACCAAAAAGTCCATCTCCTATAAGGTGAGAAATGGTGATTCATTGTCCTATATTGCCCAGAGATACAATGTCAGCGTGAATGACCTGCACCGCTGGAATGATATCAAAGGCAAATATATACAGCCCGGTCAGCGTATCAAGGTTCACATCGACATTACCGAACAGAACAACGGTCGTGGTTAACGCCGTCAATCTCTATTTTTAGATAAAAAGGCATTCACCGCAGAGCCGCAGAGAAAATCTTTTAATCTATTGTTAATAAACTATGTAGGTGCGAATTTATTATTCAGCATGTCCTTATGCTTCTCCCCTGCGGGGCTAACGTGAAAAACTGTTCCAAACAGTTTTTTCGCGCCTACATAAAAATGTAAACCGCAAATAGATCACATACATTTATAACCAAAAAGGTTTTCTCAGCGGCTATTCCGGGCTTCCAGCCCTGCACCCTTCGGGCCAGCCTGCGGCTGTTCAAATTCATTCCATCCTTCGGTTCGTCAACGGTGCTTCCGTGCACCACTGCTCCAGAAAAATTTGTCTGCGGTGAACGATTTTATCCTTTACTCCTGAACCCCGCCTTTGGTCATATTTTCCGGCGCCAGCAGTCGCTCTAACTCGGATCGGGGAATGTCGGTCATTTCACAGGCGACATCAATAACTGCGCGGCCTTGGGCGTAAGCCTGCTTGGCAATTTTCGCTCCCAGTTCGTAGCCGATAACACGGTTGAGCGCGGTCACCAGAATCGGATTTTTCGCCAGGGCGTTTTCGATATTTTTATGGTTAACGGTGAAGCCTGCAATCGCCTTGTCCGCCAGCAGGCGCGACGCGGATGCCAGCAGATCAATACTCTGTAACAGATCATAAGCCACCAGCGGCAGCATGACGTTTAACTGGAAATTACCCGACTGCCCGGCGATGGTGATCGAGGCATCGTTACCGATTACTTTGGCACAGACCATGGCCACCGCTTCAGGAATCACCGGGTTGACTTTTCCGGGCATGATGCTGCTGCCCGGCTGCAATGCCGGCAGAGCGATTTCGCCGATGCCAGCGAGCGGCCCGCTGTTCATCCAGCGCAGGTCGTTACAGATTTTCAGCAGACTGACCGCGACGGTTTTTAGCTGACCGCTCAATGACACCGCGGAGTCCTGTGAGCTCATGCTTTCAAAACGATTGTCGGCAACACCGAAGTCTAGTCTCGTCTGCTGTGCCAGAGCGTCCGCCACCAGTGCGCCAAAATTCTCGGGCGCATTGATGCCGGTACCCACGGCGGTGCCACCAAACGCCAATTTTTTCATTGCCGGGATGGCGTGCCGGACACGTTCGATTCCGCCGTGAATTTGCGCGCCCCAGCCACCCAGTTCCTGCCCCAGAGTGATAGGCATGGCATCCATTAAATGTGTGCGCCCGGTGGTCACCACTTCGTCCAGCTCGGTCGCCCGGTTGTTGATCACGCTCTCCAGATGCCTCAGCGCGGGCAGCAGTCTTTCTTCGCAGGCGATGCTGGCGCTGACGTGAATCGCCGTGGGGATGACATCATTGGAGCTCTGGCTCATGTTGACGTGATCATTGGGATGCACATCGATATTGGCATGCTGCGAGGCCAGATAGGCGATCACTTCATTGGCGTTCATGTTGGTGCTGGTGCCCGAGCCTGTCTGGAAAACATCGATGGGAAATTCCGCGTCCAGCTTGCCATCAATCAATTTCTGACAGATGCTGATGATGGAATGATAGCGTGCCTCATCCAGCCCGCCGATTTTATGATTGGCTTCGGCACAGGCCATTTTCACCCTGCCCAGCGCCTGCAGAAAAGCGCCCGGCATGGTCAGATTGCTGACCGGAAAATTATCCACTGCACGCTGCGTCTGCGCGCCATAGCAGGCGGTTTCCGGCATTTCCAGCTCGCCCATACTGTCTTTTACCGTGCGAGTTTTTGTCATCGCGCTCTCCATTAATTCAAAACTTTATTGCTGTATAATACGCGACTTTAGCTATACATAAAGTCACAAAATCGGGATCCACACTATGAGCCATACGATGGAATTAAATGCACTCACCGCCATCTCACCTGCTGACGGCCGTTACGGCAGCAAAACCGCCGAGCTACGCCCCCTGTTCAGCGAGTTTGGCCTGATCCATCACCGCGTACTGGTCGAAGTGCGCTGGTTACAGGCACTGGCCACGAATCCGGAGATCGCCGAAGTACCGGCTTTCGATAGCCACAGCAACAATCTGCTGAACAATATCGTCGATAACTTCAGTCTTGAAGATGCGCAGCGGGTTAAAAATATCGAAGCCACGACCAACCATGATGTGAAAGCGGTCGAGTACTTTCTCAAGGAAAAAATCCAGGGCAACAAGACGCTCGAAGCGGTCTCAGAATTTTTTCATTTTGCCTGCACTTCAGAAGACATCAACAATCTGTCATACGCGCTGATGCTAAAATCCGGCCGCGACACCATCATCATGCCCGCCATGGATGAAATCATCGACAAGCTGAAAGCCATGTCCCACGAGTTTGCCGACCAGCCCATGCTCAGCCGTACCCACGGACAGACAGCATCGCCGACCACCGTCGGCAAGGAGCTCGCCAATGTCGTACACCGTTTGCGCCAGCAGCAGAAAATCACGGCCAGCGTTGACATGCTCGGCAAAATCAACGGCGCGGTCGGCAACTTTAACGCCCACTACTGCGCCTACCCGGAAATCGACTGGCCGGTTTTTGCCGAAAGCTTTATCACCTCCATCGGCCTGAACATGAACCCCTACACCATCCAGATTGAGCCGCACGATTACATGGCTGAACTGTTCGATGCTATCAGCCGCTTCAACACCATACTGATCGATTTATGCCGTGACCTCTGGGCCTATATCTCACTGGGTTATTTCAAGCAGAGAACCATCGCCGGTGAAGTCGGTTCGTCGACCATGCCGCACAAAGTTAACCCAATCGATTTCGAAAACGCCGAGGGCAACTTCGGCATCGCCAATGCCCTGTTTGGCCACTTCGCCTCAAAGCTGCCGGTTTCACGCTGGCAGAGGGACCTGACCGACTCAACCGTGCTGCGCACGCTGGGCGTGGGTTTTGCCCACAGCCTGATCGCCTACCAGTCGCTGAACAAAGGCCTGAACAAACTGGAAGTGAATGCCAAAAAAATCGATGAAGATCTTGAGAACAGCTGGGAAGTTCTGGCCGAACCGATCCAGACGGTGATGCGTCGTTATGGCATCGAAAACCCCTATGAAAAACTCAAGGAGATGACGCGCGGCAAAGGCATCAATCGTGAAGACATGCACAATTTCATCCAGACGCTGGAAATTCCCGAAGAAGCCCGTCAACGTCTTCTTGATTTAACACCACAGAACTATATTGGCAATGCCGAACATCAAGCCCGAAAAATTTAAGCCTACGCCTCCTCATACATCGCCCGGGCTTTTTTCGGGCGAGGTCACGCTCGACGTTTTTTTACGCGACTACTGGCAGAAAAAACCGTTACTGATACGCAACGCCTTCCCCGACATGGTCTCTCCCATGACTCCCGAGGACCTGGCGGGTCTGGCCTGCGAAGAGGGCATCAATGCCCGACTGGTAATTGAAAAAGATGAGAGCGGCCCATGGGCCGTACAGTACAGTCCCTTTGATGACGACAGTTTCAGCCATCTACCCGAAAGCCACTGGACACTGCTGGTCAATGATGTCGAAAAATACATCCCCGAAGCCAAAGCCCTGTTTGACCAGTTTCGATTCATACCCGACTGGCGCAAGGATGACCTGATGATCAGTTATGCGGTCGACGGCGGCTCAGTCGGCCCGCATCTCGATGCCTACGATGTTTTCCTTATTCAGACACAGGGGCAGCGGAACTGGAAAATCAGCTATCAACACTGCAACCACTTTATCGAAGATATTGATTTAAAGATACTGGCCGAGTTTGAGGCTGATGAAGACTGGGTGCTCGACCCCGGCGACCTGCTGTACCTGCCGCCCAATCTGGCGCATTACGGCATTGCCAAAGGCCCATGCATGACCGCCTCAGTCGGTTTTCGCGCCCCCTCGGTGCGCGCCATGACCAGCGAATTTGCCGAGTATATCGCCAACCACACCGATGCCTCACTGCGCTACGGTGATGCCGACATTGCCCCGCAGGCGGAGCCGTCGGAAATAAGCGCCGCTGCACTGGCCAGCGTCAAGGCTCTGCTTCAGCAGCAACTTATGTTCGATGACTCAACCCTGACGCAGTGGTTTGGCGAATACATGACCGACGCGAGGTCGAGCAGTGAGCTCTCAGAAAGCCATGAAGACAGGATCGATTTCGACACCTTGAAGCAACAGTTAATGCAACAGCACGAGCTGCAACAGTCTCCCTTCTCCCGCTTTCTCTATGTGCAGGAAAATGATGCCGCATGGCTGTTTGTCGACGGTAAAAGCTACAGAACCAGCCTGAAATTTGCCCGCACCCTGTGCCACAGCCACACACTGAATGCTGCCGATATTCTCGCGGCCATCGCCATCCCCGAGGATGAAGTGGCACTGCTTGATCTGTACAACCGGGACTGTCTGGCTTGATTGCAGCAGCGGGAGATCAGGTTTAAAAACTAATGAGTGAAGACCTGCAGATAATCACCACCAACTGGGCGCAGCACAGCCGGCAGCTCAGGGAAATCAGAACGGCAGTATTTATTGATGAACAGCATGTTCCCGCCGATCTGGAATGGGATGAATATGACACACAGTCGATTCACTTTCTGGCCCTGCTTAACAACCAGCCCATCGCCACAGCCCGGCTCAAACCGGATGGCCAGATAGGCCGCATGGCCGTTAGCAAAAGCCACCGCCATCAAGGCATTGGCAAAAAATTACTGGCAAGCGTATTATTACACGCAGAAAAACACGGATATCGCATGGTCTACCTGCACGCGCAGAAACAGGCTGCTGATTTTTACAAACAATTTGGATTCATCTATACTGGCCATGAATTTATGGATGTGGGAATTCTGCATCAGGCCATGTACCAACAGTTCAATAATGAAACTTAGTTATGCCGATTATTTCCTCTGTCCCCTTCTGCGAAGAAATGCCCAGCCACTTCAAACTAGGCGAAACCAGTGCCGAAATCCCGCTAAACAACGCTGAAGAAAATCGTAACGTGGCTATATCTTTGGCCAGTCAGGCCAGATACGGAATTAATATTTTCACCCAGGATCTGGATAATGCCGTCTTTGATAACGAAGAATTCGAACAGCACATTTCCAATCTCGCCAGACGCCATCCCCGCACTCAGGTACGCATTCTCGTGCAGGACTCATCGACCGCGATAAAAAAGGGACACTGCCTTATACGCATTGCCCAGAAGCTAATCAGCTCGGTGCTTATAAAAAATCCGCCGGAAATTTATAAAGATGACAAAAGCGCTTTTATGACCGTGGACGGCGTTGGCCTGTTATATCGGAGGCATGCCGAAAACCATAATTATCAGGCAACGGCAAACTTCATGTCACCGTCACGAGCCCAAATGCTGGATAAGTTTTTCAATGAAGCCTGGGAGCACGGCACCCGTGACCAGAAGGTTCGTCGACTTCATATTTAGAGATCTGCTTCACTGGATTGGTTTGGCTTTACACCTGAACATTAACCATTCAATTAAAATTCTACTACCTGACCTTTTTATATCTTCAGCAGCTCAGCGGTTCGCTCAGCACAGTCTTTAATTAATACCGGGCCCTGATAAATGAATCCTGTATATATCTGCACCAGCGAGGCACCCAGTTCCATTTTTCTTCCGGCATCTTCTGCTGAAAAAACCCCGCCGGCGGCGATTACAGGGGTCTGTCCTTTCAGCTCGGAGACCAGCGTGGCCAGCACATGATCCGACTTTGACCTTAAGGGTCGACCACTCAGCCCACCCTGCTCACCCGCCTGCTTCAGGTCACGCAGACCTTCCCGGCTGTTGGTGGTATTGGTGGCGATGACGCCGTCGATCTTCTGCTGTAGAAAAGTCTGCGCCAGCTCGGCGATTTCGCCATCATCAAGATCGGGGGCGATCTTCACCACCAGCGGTACGTATTTGCCATGAACATCCGCCAGCCGAGTTTGCTCCTGCTTTAAGGTGGCCAGCAGTTTCGCCAGTTCCTCGCCATGCTGCAAATCTCTCAGCCCCGGCGTGTTGGGCGACGAGATATTGATGGTCACATAATCGGCATAGTAATAAACCTGAGTCAGTGCCGACCGGTAATCGTCGGCGGCCTGTTGCAGCTCGGTATCGCGATTCTTGCCGATGTTGATTCCCAGCACACACCGGCGCCGGCTGCGCCTGACATTCTTCACCAGCGCCTCAACTCCGTTATTATTAAAGCCCATGCGATTAATGATCGCCTCATCAGCTTCGAGTCTGAACAGGCGGGGTTTGGGATTGCCGGACTGTGCTTTCGGCGTGACCGTGCCGATCTCGATAAAACCAAAACCACAGGCCGCCAGTGCATCGATGTGCTCGCCATTTTTATCCAGACCGGCCGCCAGCCCGATGGGGTTGATAAACTCGATACCCATGACCTTAACCGGCGCCTTCACAGCTCTGCCGACAACCAGTTTCAGCAATCCCAGTTTATTGGCCACATCCAGCAGTCGCAGCGAGAGCGTGTGTGCGGTTTCGGGTTCGAGTAAAAAAAGCAGCCTTCTGGCAAGAGGATAAAAATTCATTGCGGCACTCATCCGGGTTCAATATGTTCGACTATTAACTGCAAGTTTCGATACCCGCGAAACTCGTTAACATTCATTCGATAAACTATTCTCAATGGTGAATCTCCGGCTGGCAAAACTTCGGAGCTCTGATTAAACGCAATGGCATCGACCTCCATACTATTGATGCAATGGCGCAGTTTAAGTTTTAGATGTTTCTCCTTAAGCACCTTCCAGTCCAGCACAGAAAACTCATCATCAAACAGCGGCTCGGGAAAACACTGCCCCCAGGGACCGGCCTGAGATAGAGCTTCTGCGGCATTCATACTCAGCTCACCCATTTGTAAACCGCCATCGGTTTCTATCACCTTATCCAGCGATTTTTTATCGATGCAGCTATCAATCTGCTGAGAGAACGCGCTGGAGAACTGTTCAAAATCGGCTTTCTTTATGCTCAGTCCGGCAGCCATGGCGTGGCCACCGAATTTCTGTATCAGGGTTGGATGCCGGGTGGCAATGGCGTCCAGCACATCGCGGATATGCACACCCGGTATGGATCGCGCTGAGCCTTTCATCTCATCGCCGCCCGCATCGGCAAAGGCGATAACCGGGCGATGAAACTTTTCTTTTACTCTGGAAGCCAGCAAGCCCACTACGCCCTGATGCCACTCCTCATCATAGAGACACAATCCCGACTGTAATTTCTCGCCATCCATTTTAACCAGCAAAGTTTTCATAATAGTCATGGCCTGCACCAGCATGTCGCCTTCAATTTCCTTGCGCTGCTGATTCAATTCATCGAGCATTTTGGCGTAATCCATCGCTGCCTCAAAGTCATCCGCCAGCAGGCACTCGATGCCCGCAGACATGTCGTCCAGTCGTCCGGCGGCGTTGAGCCGCGGCGCGACTGCAAAACCAAAATCCTGCGTACTGCAATTGTGCATGTTCTTGCCTGAAATGGTGAGCAGGGCCTGAATACCCTGGCAGCACTGCGATTTGCGAATACGGCCAAGTCCCTGCTGCACTAACAGTCGATTGTTTTTATCCAGTGGCACTACATCGGCGACCGTACCCAATGCTACCAGATCCAGCAGATTCGCCATATTAGGTTCGGGGCGCTGTGCATCAAACCAGCCACGGCTGCGCAAGCTTGCACGCACTGCCAGCATGACATAGAACGCCACGCCCACACCGGCCATCATCTTGCTGGGGAAAGTACAGCCCTGCTGATTGGGATTCACAATCGCATCCGCATCAGGCAGCACCGCGCCCTGCAAATGGTGATCGGTGACCACCACTTTTATGTTTTGCTGTTTGGCGTAGGCCACACCTTCGATACTGGAGATGCCGTTATCGTCGGTGATGATCAAATCCGGTGACATATCTCTGGCCAGCAGCACAATTTCAGGAGTCAGTCCATAACCGTATTCAAAACGATTCGGCACCAGATAACGCACACCTGGCAAGCCCAGTGAACGTAACGCGCGCACCATCAACGCCGAGCTGGTAGCTCCGTCAGCATCAAAATCACCGACGATCACGACGGATTCATTATTCATCACCGCATCTGCAATTATTGCTGATGCCGCTTCAATGCCTTTCAGTTTTGTGAAATCGAGCAGTCCTGCCATCGAATAATCAAGCTGATCACAACTTTCAATACCCCGGTTTGCATAAATTCGTTTCAGCAGTGGCTCCAGATCACTCGCTTCGAGCGCGGCGGAGATCTCGGTGTATTTGCTGATGACGCTGACATTATTCATAGGTATGGATGTAGTTGCTGATATGTTTATTACGAAATAACCTGAATTTGTTGTAAGGTGATATTTGATAACAGACACCGTTACAGGGATACAGATTAACCTTTATTTTCTTCTTCATCGCCCAGTTTAAAACCGGTTCAAGCCATTGGCTATAGAGTTCATGCAAACTGCTTTGCCACGCCATAACATCGCCATAACTGGTCATCTCAAACAGATCATCCAGCACCAGCAGGGAGTTTGATGCAGCTGGAAAGCCCGCCATAAACTCGTCTGCATGGGTCACTGAATGGCATTGCCATTGATTTAAAACCGCCAGCCCCTGAACCATGGCATGACGGCCAAATATTTCCATAGCCTGCGAATTATTTTTATCCGCCTCAGCGTTAAGCGACAACGCGCCCCCACCCCAGAGCCAGGCACCGTTCACGGGCAGTTTGTCCGCCTGCTCGCGTTGTTCATTAACAGCGCTGCTGTGCAGCAGCATCTGCACTTCGTTCATAAACTTTTTCCAGTACAGCGCATCTTCACCCTGCGGCATGAAGGCATAGACATTGCGGCCAATCACTTCATGCAGAGGCGTGGTGGTCACGCGTTCGTGGTCGGCAATATTGAGAAACCAGCTGTCCTTGTCGGTCATTAGAAAACGAATGCCATCTTGCTGAAAGTGGGCGTTCAATGCTTCGATCAGGGCGGTCGATTCTTCCAGGGTCAAATCCAGGCCGTGGCTGTCACGCAAAATCGCGTGATCCATATCCGCCTGTAGATAAACCGGATCGGCACGAAACCAGTGTCCCTGCTCGCTATAGCGACCGCATGCCAGCAGGGACAGCGCCGCCGCAGGCAGAGGCCGGGTATCGTCCAGCCCGAACATGAGGGCAAGCACCTCATGGAAATTTGTTTGCGCGATGTGCTGCTGATCGGCCCTGGCTAACCACGACACCAACGCCTTAACAGAGTCACTATTGAGGCTATCTATTTCAGGAAGTGGGCCGCACAGGCCCGGTATAACAAGATTAAGCTGCGGCAATTTTTCGCCTTATCTCGAAGAGCGCGATACCTGTGGCGACCGAAACATTAAGGCTCTCGACGCTGCCGCGCATGGGAATATAAACCAGCTGGTCACAGTTCTCACGCGTCAGTCTGCGCAGGCCTTTTTCTTCCGCGCCCATAACCAGAGCCATGCGTCGGCTGACATTAACGTCATACAGGCTGTGATCGGTTTCGCCTGCGGTGCCGACGATAAAGACATCATGCTCATGCAGCTGTTCCAGAGTGCGCGCCAGATTGGTGACCGTGATAAAGGGCACCGTTTCCGCCGCGCCGCAGGCAACTTTTCGCACCACCGCCGTTATACCGGGGGTACGATTTTTGGGCGCGATCACCGCATCCACACCCGCCGCATCGGCGCTGCGCAAACAGGCGCCTACGTTGTGGGGGTCCTGAATTTCATCAAGAATCAGCAGCAACAAATCACCCGGCTTGCTCAGAACATCATCCAGGCTTGTCAATTTCGACTGCGTCACCCGCAACTCGGCTAACACGCCCTGATGGCTGGCATCCTGAGATTTCTTTTTCATTTTATCGGTTGAGATCGCCTGAACGGAAACCCCGTATTGATGAGCCAGCGCCAGTAGTTTGCTAACGCGCTGATCGTTGCGTCCCTGCAACACCCAGAGTTGCAATACATCCTCACCCCGGTTTTCAAGTGCTGATTCTACGGCGTGAATTCCATAGATTAATTCATTCCGGTTTTTAGCCAACTGAACGACCCTAATCTTTTTTCAGCAATTCAAAATCAATACGTCTTTCATTCCGGTCAACACTGGTCACCCGCACCGACACCGAGTCGCACAAGCGGAAGGTCTGGCTGGTATTCTCACCCACTAAATGGTGTGCGACGGGGTCGAACTGATAATAATCTTTAGGCAGATTGGTGATATGAATTAACCCTTCCACATAATAATCATCCAGCTCGACGAACAGGCCGAATGAAACCACGGAAGTTACATGCGCGGTAAATTCCTTACCTACCTTGTCCATCATGTATTCGCATTTCAGGGCAAACTCGGCATCGCGTGTCGCTTCATCAGCACGGCGTTCGTTGTTCGAACAGTGCTCACCCATTGAAGCCATCTGATCATGACCGTAGATGTAATCACTCTTCTTGCGTTTATGGACAATATGCTTGAGCGCACGATGCACCAGCAAATCGGGGTAGCGGCGTATCGGTGAAGTGAAATGAGCATAGGCAGTCAGAGCCAGACCAAAGTGGCCGGTATTCTCAGGTTTGTAAACCGCCTGCTTGAGTGAGCGCAACAACAGCGTCTGCACCAGATGGCGATCTTCTCGATGTTCCAGCTTCCGGGTTAGCACCGCATAATCTTTGGATTCCACTTTCCCCTGCGGTTCGCCCAGGGTTAAATCCAGCTCGCTCAAAAAACCGCGCAGATCTTCGATCTTGTCATTGTCAGGACGATCATGATCCCGATACAGGCAGGGCAATTCATGCTTAAGAATCATTTTCGCTGCGGAGACATTGGCCGCAATCATGCACTCTTCAATAATCCGGTGGGCATCATTACGAATAAACGGCTCGATGTTCTCAATACGCTTATCATCGGTAAACACGATTTTTGTTTCGGTGGAGTCAAACTCAATCGAACCGCGTTTGTTTCGCGCTTTAATGAAGGCACCGTACAGCTCATAAAGATCTTCAAGATGCGGCACCAGCTCGCCCAGCTCTTCCCGCATTTCCGGCTTTTTCTCCACCACCGCATCGGCGACCATATTGTAAGTCAGGCGTGCGTGTGAACTGAATACCGCCTCAAAAAATCCGTAGTCTGTAATCTCGCCATCCTTATCAATTTGCATTTCACAAACCATACACAGGCGATCGACTTTCGGATTAAGAGAACAGAGCCCGTTGGAAATTTCTTCAGGCAGCATGGGAATAACCCTCCCCGGGAAATACACCGAAGTCGCCCGCTCATAGGCGCTATTATCCAGTGCCAGGCCCGGCTCCACATAATGGGCCACATCAGCGATAGCCACCAGCAGTCGCCAGCCATTCGCCACCGGTTCGCAATACACCGCATCATCAAAATCACGTGCATCTTCACCATCAATCGTCACTAAGGGTGTTGCGCGTAAATCAACCCGGCCCAGCTTGTCTTCATCCTTGACTTCCGATCCCAGTTTAGAGGTAGCAGCAAGCACCTCTTCAGGCCACTCATTAGGAAGACCGTGATTATGAATCGCAATCTCTATCTCCATACCCGGGTCAGCTTTATCACCAATCACACTGGCCACCCGCCCAATCGCCTCTCTTTTGACGGTGGGATACTTGGAGATCTCAACCTTAATGATCTGTCCCGGCGTGGCGTCACCCAGCTCGCTGGCGGGTAATAAAATTTTCTGGGTCATGCGCTTGCTGTCGGGGGTGACAAAATAAACGCCGTCTTCATCAAATAGCTGCCCGACCACAAACTGATGGGCGCGCTCAATAATACTGACAACGGCACCTTCACGGCGACCCCGGCGATCAATGCCGGCGACCCTGACTACCGCCCGGTCACCATGCATCAATGTTCGCATCTCTCTACCATTCAGGAACAGATCATCGCCACCCTCTTCAGGCACCAGAAAACCGAAACCATCGGGATGAGCAATCACCCGGCCTCGAATCAGATCTTCCTCATCCACCACCAAATAGCCATCACGGCGGTTCTGCACCAGCTGACCATCGCGACCCATGGCGCGCAGACGTCTTCGCAATGCCTCGTGCTCATCATCCGTTCCCATCTTGAGATGAGCGAGCAGCTCGGGCATCGTCATCACGTTATGCTCTTCGATCACACTGAGAATCAATTGTCGGCTGGCGATAGGGTTGTCGTATCTCCCTGCCTCGCTCTTAGCCTCGGGATCAACCAGCGGCCCCTTTTTAGAACCTCGACGTCTGGGCTTGCCACCTGATTTACCCGCCGGCTTGCCACCGGATTTAGCATCAGGCTTACCGCCCGACTTTGTATCAGGCTTAGCACCCGGCCTTGTATCCTGCTTGCCACCACGACCGCGTCTGGAACGAGATCTTTTCCTGGGTTTTGCCCCGGTTTTACCCTCAGCACCCCCCCTGGATTTCGCCTCTCCGCCCTTCGCCGCTTTCGCTTTGGTTGTGGCCTCAGCTTCCGCCTCAGGTTTTGATTTACGCATTGACTTAACTATTGATCTAGCTATAGCCCCGATTTTAGAGCCGAGTTTTGATCCGGTCTCTGGTTTTTGAGTTTTTTTATCATTCATCCGCGAATTGTAACCGCCAAATCAAAATATTCATAGCGTTGCAAATTGACAGACGTACAATCTGCATGTAAAGTCGCGCTCTGTTCCGGATCAGTGATCCAGACTCACCTTTGCCGAGGTGGCGGAATTGGTAGACGCGCTAGCTTCAGGTGCTAGTGGCCTTATGGTCGTGGAGGTTCAAGTCCTCTTCTCGGCACCATCTTTAGTATCTATATGCCGTTCAGGCATATTCAGTAAAAACTCACCTCTATATCGGAAAATAGCAGCCTCCATCGCTTGCGTACGTTTTCATACCTACAGAATATAGCGTTTTATTCGACCACCATAGTTCCAAAGCTGAATATGGATAACCGGCCTGCGCCACTATCACGCCTGAAGAAACACTGTTTCGTAGACGTACCCATGAAGAACTCATAAACGTGAAATATCACTTAAATTTGCATGGGCAAGAAATCGCTATTTCATATCCGGCATTTCAGCCTTTTTTGTAATAATAAAAACCAAAACCGATGCGGAGGACTCCCATCACAAGCAGCAATGCACTCAAGGCATAAATATCATCAGTTTTTAATTTGTGCTCAAACAGGCCGATCATAATATCGCGCAGCACAAAGACAATAGCTGCATCGAAAACAATCGGTAATCTGACGGTCTTCTCCATAAAATACTGAAACAGAGCGCGAGACAATTCCAGCAGTATTACCAGAGTCAGTACATCGGAAAATATATAGAGATAATTGCCTGTTATGCCCGTTTTATAGAGCAGCTCATAGACTTCATAAAAAAGCCGGAAAGCACCAATTATCAGCGCTAAAGTAGTAAATAATAAAACAACACCGAATATATAACTGGTGACCTTATTAAACAGCCATTCCGGATTTTTCCACTCATTATTTGATGATGGCAAATTTTTTATCCTGTTTTTTTAAAAAATGTTTTTATACATTACTGTACTTTATTACCGTAGATCAGTGCTATTTTCACTCTCAACATCCTCCCATCAAAGCTACACTTGATGCACCTTGCGATTACTATGGAACTAATTAACAGAATAACCCATAATAACAGCACTCTATAATATCGTTAAAATAAGGACTCGAACATGACTAGCTGGTCTGAACCCGCTCAAATAGAAACAATGTTTTTAGAAGGGTTTAATGAGTTACTAGTTTTACTGGCTTCTGTTGATTTCTGGATACAGTTTGGGGTTATTGTCGCCGTTTTTATCATGGCGCGCTGGCTACTAACTCCGCAACTGCGCAAGCTGCTCAAGAGTGTATCTTCCGCCGGTGGACGGGTCGCCAGTTTCAATCTGCTCATCGTCACGCTCAATGAGTTTGCCAACACACTGGTCTGGCTGTTTTTACAATGGAGCGCCATTCAGGTTTATGTCTACCTGGAGCAACCGCACAGCCTGCTTACTCCCGTCGCCAGTCTGCTTAGCGCCTGGTTATTAATCCGCATCACCTCGAAACTGGTCAGCAATCGTGCCACCGCCCGCCTTATCTCCACCGTGGCATGGACGCTGGCCGTGCTCAATATTTTCGGATGGTTGCACCCCACTCTGGCGTTGCTGGACAGTATCTCTCTCAGCATGGGCTCGATGCGTCTGTCTCCGCTGGTGATTATCAAGGCGGGACTTTTATTATGGCTCTCACTGTGGCTGGCCCATGTTCTATCCGGCTTTCTCGACCGGCGACTGGAAACCTCGGAAAGTCTCACCCCCGCCATGCGGGTACTCAGCGTCAAGCTGCTGTACATTGGCCTGATCACCGCTGCTTTTCTCACCACATTTTCTGCAGTCGGAATCGATTTAACGGCACTGGCCATATTCGGTGGTGCGCTCGGTGTCGGCCTGGGCTTTGGTCTACAGAAAATATTTTCCAACCTGATCAGCGGCGTCATCCTGCTCATGGATCGCTCCATTAAACCCGGCGATGTCATTGCCGTGGGTGAAACTTTCGGCTGGATCAATCACCTCAGTGCGCGCTATGTTTCAGTGATTACCCGTGACGGTATCGAGCACCTTATCCCCAATGAAATACTCATTACCGAACGGGTGGAAAACTGGTCGTACAGCAACGATCTGGTACGTTTGAGACTGCCGGTCGGCATTGCCTATAAGGCGGATGTACGGCTGGCCATCAAGCTTTGCGTAGAGGCGTCTCAGTCAGTAAGTCGCATTATGGAAGAGCCGGAACCGCGCTGCCTGCTGAAAGGCTTTGGCAACAGCTCGGTCGATCTGGAACTGCGCCTGTGGATCAACGACCCCCAGAATGGCCGCGCTAATGTGTTGAGTGAAGTGCTGCTCGGCATCTGGGATCGCTTCCATGAACACGGCATCGAAATTCCCTTCCCGCAACGCGACCTGCATTTACGTAGCGGTTTCGAACAGCTTAAAAATAATGATAACGAGCCGAAAAAATCAGGAGAAGATTCATGATGCAGTTTATGTTGTGCCATAACAACATCACTCAGGTGGGCGGCCAGGAGTTATTAGAACAGTGGCGCAATAATCCTGACAGCTGGATCTGGCTGGACCTGCAAGACGAACCGGCGGAGCAGGAACGTGCCTTTCTCATTGAACATTTTGTCCTGGATAATGGCGCCATTATCGAAGCCCAGCGCGAACGACACCCGCCCAGTTTTGAAGCCTTTGAAAATTATATTTACCTGTTGCTCAAACCACTGGATGCCGAGTCTGATTCACTCGATTTCAGCACCCTGCAACTGGCTATGTTCGCCGGTGAGGGGTTTCTGGTTACGCGTCATTCCAAAGCATCTCCCTATCTGGCCAAACTGTGGGCGACGCTGGAAAGCGACGGCTGCGCCGAGAACTTGCCCATCTCCATTGTCACCGTCTTGAGCCGACGCGTGGCACAACGTTATGGCAATATATTACTGAATCTGGAACAGCGCCTGGACATCATCGAAGACGAGCTCTTCGACAGCCACACCGACACACTAATGAAAGAACTGGTGGGCTACAACACCAGCCTGCGGAAAATGCATCGCATACTGGCTTATCATGAAAATGTCTTCGACAAGCTGCGCCGACAAATGCATAAAAACACACAGTATGAACATGATGAGTTTGATGATATTTACGCCCTTATCGAAAGGTTCAGCAGCCTCTCCGGCGTTTATCAGAATGTCATCACCGATCTCATCGAAGCCTACATCAGCCTGAACAGCCACCGGCTGAATCAGATCATGAAAGTGCTCACCATCATCACCGCCATCTTCGTGCCCCTGACTTTACTGGTCGGTATCTACGGCATGAACTTCGAATACATGCCGGAACTGAAAAGCGAGCACGGTTATTTCATTCTGCTGTCCGTGATGCTGGGCATTGCATTTCTAATGCTGTATATCTTTAAGCGCGCACGCTGGTTGTAATACTTATTCTGGTAACGGTTTTTCTTCAGCGGTTAATTCAGAATTAACCGCCATCATCATGGAGCGAGACCGTTATCTGCATAGCCGGATAAAATAAGCATCAATTATTAATTCCCCGCTCGGGCGAATTAATATATTTAAAGATTTCACTCCCCCGTCAAAAGCAAACTTTCGCGTAATCACCTCAGCAACACTTTTGCACGTCTGCGAAACATCCTGCATCGCTGCAAATAAAATAAAAGCCAGCACCATTGCGTTTTATCAATGAACACCAATGGCGTGTTCGATAACATTTATCTCCAATCATACATTTGGCCGTATAAATTTTGCCATGTAAATAAGGCGAAGCTGTATTTTTCCGGCCCGGACCGTGGAGGAGACCACCATGATGATCACTCTGAATACCTGTCGAATTATTACGCTTGGGATGGCGATTGCTGCAGCGGGGACGTCGCTGGTGAATGCGGCCCCGCTGGGACTGCCGGCGGTGCCGATCCCGGCGGATAACCCGCAGTCTGATGCCAAAATCGCGCTGGGTGATCGCCTGTATCACGAAGAGCGTTTCAGCGCCGATGGCAAGGTCAGCTGCGCCACCTGTCATGCAGAGGAAAAAGCCTTTACCGATCATCGTGCCGTTTCCAAAGGACACAACGGCCTGCTCGGCACCCGCAATGCACCCACAGTTATTAATGCTGCTTACATGGAAACGCAGTTCTGGGATGGACGCGAACCGGATCTGGAAGGCCAGTCGAAACAGCCACCCATTAACCCCGTTGAAGGTGGTCTGCCGGATCATGTTGCGTTTGTTAACATCTTTCGCAACGATGCCTCTTATGTAAAAACCTTCAAACAGGTATTCGGCGTCGATAAGAAGGAGATCACTATTGATCATTTTGCGAAGGCTATTGCCAGCTTCGAGCGCACCATTATTGCCGGTGATTCTCCGTTCGACCATTATCAGTTTGGCGGTGACAAATCGGCTATGAGCGAAGCGGCTGTGCGTGGTCTGGCAGTCTACGTAGGACAAGGACGTTGCGTCTCCTGTCATATCATCGAGCAAAATCAGGCCCTGTTCACCGACAACCGTTTCCACAATATCGGTGTCGGCTTCAAGAACATTCAGGGCCGTGTCGGCGAGATCGCAAAAGATTTTTTGAAAGCCAAAAATAAAGGTGTCGATGTCGATGTAACTGTACTCTCCGACCCGGATGCTTCAGAACTGGGCCGATTCGCAGTCAGTGAAGACATCAACAAGATCGGCGCTTTCAAAACACCGAGCCTGCGTAACATTGAACTCACTCCTCCTTACATGCACGATGGCAGCCAGAAGACGCTGGCGGACATGGTTAATTTCTATAACAACGGTGGCCGGGTCAACCCGGATGATCCGCTCTCGCCGTTTCTCAGTGGCGGTATTCGTCCGCTGAATCTTTCTGATCAGCAAAAGAAGGATCTGGTGGCATTTCTGAAAGCACTGACCAGCCCGAGCATCGCCGCGAAGGTGACCAGCACAAAGATCATCGATTAATAACGGAGAGACAACATGAATCGAAAAAACCATTTCAATCGCCGTGAGTTTCTGAAAAGAGGCAGTGCCTTAATCGCCGCCGGCTGGTTACCGTTGAGTCTGGTAGAAGTCGCCTTTGGCAAAACCCAGGCGGAGAGTTTCACCTTTGCCTATATCTCCGACTCACACCTTACCCACATCAAGGGTAATAATTTTGTGCGCAACTGGGATCGCGGTCTGACTCGCGCCATTGCCGAGGCCAACCTGCTGACGCCGCGCCCCGACTTTATTCTTTACGGCGGCGACATCGCCCAGCTGGGTACGCCTGAAGAAATCGATCATGGCCTGGATCTGCTCGGCGCATTGCGCGGTGATGTGCATTACGTCATGGGTGAGCACGACTATTATCTGGACCTCGGCGAGCACTGGCGGAAGCGCATTGGTCCCGACCACTACAGTTTCGATCACAAGGGTGTGCACTTTGTGGTGCTGAACAGCATTCTTACCCATGACGACTGGATTCATAAAAAATGGGATTCGCCCATGCATCGCATGAAAGAGATGGCCCGACTGGACAACCCTCAGGGGTCGCCTTTCCTGGTCGGCGATCCGCAGCGAGAATGGCTGCGCAAGGATCTTGAGAAAATTAGCAAAGACACCCCTCTGGTAGTGGTATCGCATTCACCATTGCAGAAAATCTACAAGGGCTGGAATTTCTGGACCGATGATGCCGAACAGATACAGGCGATGCTAAAACCCTTCGATAAGGTCACTGTATTATATGGTCATGTGCATCAGATACAGTACAACCAGATCGACAACATCAGCTTCCATTCGGTGATGGCGACAGCCTGGCCCTGGCCCTATCCTTCCACTTTCGCTCAGGAAGCCAGTTATATGCCCAAGCTGACTGTTGAAATTAATCGTGCCGACCCGTTTTTTGAGCGCGACGGTACTGGTTGGCAGTTCATCAATATGCATACCGGCGATGTTGATGTGCATGATGCATTGCCAGATAACCGAAACCGGGTAGTGGCTTTCGACGAGAAGAAGGGACACCCGGTCGACGCGCGTTATCAGGCGGAAGCCAATCGTATCCCACCGATGAAGCATTTCTGAATATAGCAGAGGAAACAAACATGACTATAACCAGCACCTATAAAGGCATCTTCATCGCGGCATTATTGCTGCCTGCACAATCCTTACTGGCGGACGAGTTCACCGGGGCTGATTTGAAACGCTGGAAACAACAGTATATGGAGGTGGTTGACGAAGGCAGTAAATTGTTCCATGGCGGACTGGGTAATGAAAACACCGTCTCCTGCGACCAGTGTCACCCGAACGCGTCCAACACTCATCCCGAAACCTATCCGAAGTTTCAGCAACAGCTTGGCAAGGTGGCGGTACTGTCTGAAATGATCAACTGGTGTATCAAAAACCCGCTCAAAGCCGATCCACTGCCATTGGATAGCGCTCGCATGACCGCCCTACAGGCTTACATCACAGAAGAACGACGCAATGTGCCACTGGCACCGGGCAAACATTAAATGCTAGTTAGCAGTTAAAATCTTTAAGTGCTAACTGTAAACTGCCAACTATGTTTTAAAACCCGACCAGTTGCCCGTGCAAGCCCTGACTCTCTGAGACCTCAATAAACTTTCTCGCATCGACGATTTCAGGGTCGTATTCAATAATCATCAGATGCGGTTTTTCATCGCGAACATCTGCGGCCATTACGCCATCGACGTTCAGCATTGAATCACGCAGTTTCTCACGATCATCACGCCCTATTTCCTCAATTATATGTAACGTCACATCACTCATCATCTCTACTCCTGGAAATTCTGTTAGATACCTCTGCACATTTGCAATCACACAGGCACTGGCAGCAATAAGCCAATATCTAAAACTAATTTATAAAATAATTAGAGCGGTTATTCATTGAAAATTCGCAATTTCAAAATGAAATTTCATTGCAAATTTTAATACATTGCACAGAAATATGATGACATCTTGTGTGGTTAATTATTAATACGTTAATCATTTCATTTCAACTATAAAACCACGGTACAAAACATTACCGTCGCGGTATTGATATTTTTCAATGCATGCGATGACGTTATGACTAAAGTTGACCATATCTGTTCGATATCGGCATCGCGCTGATACAGATACTAATAAGGCGTATGGAAAGGATACCCTTCAATCAAGACCGTCAGCAGCAGGGATGCTGCTGCCGACCGTCCACGGATGGATTCGCAGCGCGTCTTGATTGAAGGGTATCCTTTCCATGTGACTCAATAGTAAAAGCTTTTAATTCTTGAGTCCGCAAGATGAACGCCGATAAAAACAGAGCTTTGGTCCGCGAAGAACGCGAAAGACGCGAAAAGGGCAAAAGAATAATAATTTAAAAGGTTTTTTTGGCGTCCTTGGCGTTTTTCGCGGACAGTATTTTTTGGTCTTTTTATGTGCCTACGGCACATATCATAATTATATTTTTGCTTTTGTCCGCGTTCATCTTGCGGGCTCATGAATTAGCACTTAAAAGCTTTTAACTGTCAACTAACAACTGCCAACTGCTAACTGTCAACTATGTTTTTTATAGTCGCATGCTTTTTCTGGGAATTTTTTACATGAAAGTAGTAGCATTGCGCCCCGAAGAGCAATCGAAGATGAGTTAGTCCTTATGAGTCAGAAGACAGTGTTGTACGATAAGCACATTGAGTACGGTGGCAAGATGGTGGATTTTGCCGGTTGGCAGATGCCGGTGACTTACGGTTCACAGATGGATGAGCACTATCAGGTGCGTCAGGATGCTGGTATGTTTGATGTCTCGCACATGACCATTGTCGATCTCAGAGGCGAGCGGGTGAAAGAATTTCTGCGTTACCTGCTGGCGAACGACGTTGCCAAATTGAAAGAGACCGGAAAAGCCCTGTATAGCTGCATGTTGCAGGAAGACGGTGGCGTGATTGACGATCTTATCGTCTATTATATGCACGATGACTGGTATCGCATGGTAGTGAACGCGGCCACCCGCGATAAGGACATAGCCTGGATTCTCAAGCAGGCCGCCGACTTTGATGTCGAGGTGAATGAGCGTGCGGGTGTGGCCATGATCGCGGTACAGGGCCCCCAAGCCATCGTCAAAGCAATTTCAGTGTTGCCGGTGGATGTGGTGGAAACGGTGACCGACATGCCGCGCTTTTCGGGTGCCGATTGCGGTGAATGGTTTATCGGCCGTACCGGCTATACCGGTGAAGACGGTTTTGAAATCATGCTGCCCGAATCGGAAGCGCCCGCGCTCTGGGGCAAGCTGGCACAGGCCGGGGTCAAGCCCTGCGGTCTGGGAGCGCGCGATACCTTACGCCTGGAAGCGGGCATGAATCTTTATGGCGCGGACATGACTGAAGCGACCTCACCACTGATTTCCGGACTGGGCTGGACTATCGCCTGGGAGCCTGAGGATCGGGATTTTATCGGTCGCGCGGCGCTACAGCAGGAGCGCGAACAGGGTGTCAGCCAAAAAATCGTGGGTTTGATCCTGGAAGAGCGCGGGGTTTTGCGCGGGCATCAGAAGGTAGTGGTAGAAAATGTCGGCGAAGGTGAGATTACCAGTGGCACTTTTTCTCCAACTTTGAAACAATCCATTGCTCTGGCTCGAGTACCAGTGCAGACCGGTGAGCGCTGCCAGGTTGAAATTCGTGGAAAACTATTAAACGCCCGTGTGGTCAAGTCCGTTTTCGTGCGCAATGGTCAGGCGGTGTGAATGCTAACAACAATAATGTATAACGCTAAAAAATTAACAGGTAGGGCGGATTGACTATGAGTAATGTACCTTCAGAATTGAAATACACCAAATCGCA
>JAQICG010000263.1 GCA_027858635.1 Gammaproteobacteria bacterium
ACGCTCCAGCGTCCCGATCAAATATTTCTTAATTTTTCTTACTGGCATATTTCACCAATGGGCCAATCGTAAGCCCCTGCACAATAATCGAAAACGCCACCACGATATAAGTCACCGTAAGCAAAATATTGCGCACCTCACCGTGTGGCAGCGACAGGGCTAATGCCACAGAAATACCGCCACGCAAACCACCCCAGGTCAGTATCGACACAGCCATCGGGCTAAATTCGCGGTAGTGACGCATGATACTGACAGACCCCCAAACAGCAACCAGCCTGGCGAGAAGAATTAACGGTATCATCAACAAACCAGCCCATAGATAAGCCTGCTGATAGCTGAGCACTAATACCTCCATACCAATCAACACAAATAAAACCGCGTTTAAAACTTCATCCACCAAAACCCAAAAGTTATCCAGATGTTCACGGGTTTTATCAGACATCGCAAACGAGCGCCCGTGATTACCGACCAATAAACCAGCAACTACAATCGCAATCGGTGCTGAAATATGCAACCATACCGCCAGGGCATAACCCCCCATCGTTATCGCCAGCGTGATGAGAACCTCCACCGTATAGTCGTCTACCTGCTTCAGCATCCAGTAAGCAAGGGCTCCAATGCCAAGCCCAAAAATCACACCGCCGATAACTTCCTTAGCAAAGAAACCAGCAGTCGATAATACCGTAACATCGCCCTCACCCATTGCAACTTGCAACAGCACCAGAAACAAAACAACAGCCACACCATCATTAAATAATGATTCGCCTGAGATCTTGGCTTCTAACGATTCAGGTGCTCCCGCCTGTTTAAGAATACCCAGCACAGCGATAGGATCAGTAGGCGCAATTAAGGCACCAAATAAAAGACAATAGATCAACTGTACCTCAATGCCTAATAAACCAAAGACCCAATAAGCCATATAGCCAATCATAAAGGTAGCGCTCAACACACCAGCAGTCGCCAGAATAGTAATCACCCAGCGTTGTTTAGCAAGATCATCCAGGTTGACATGCAACGCACCCGCAAACAGCAACAAACTCAACAGACCATGCAACAACGTCTCATCAAAAACGACCGATGCTAGCAAAACGGCGACATCTTCCTTCAGGCCAAACGACAACGGCCCAAGTAATAACAGCGCCAACGAAGCGAGCATAGCAATCAGCATCAAACCGATAGATGTGGGTAATTTGAGGAAACGGTAATTAATAAAACTGAAAACAGCAGACAGAGTAATTAAAATGGAGAGTATGTGGAATAGTTTCATAAGTGAGATTAGTTTACTTAAGTAAGTAGTATCGTTCCCACGCTCCAGCGTGGGAATGCAGCTCCGGACGCTCCAGCGTCCCGATCAACTTCTTTTAATAACGCGGCGCGGGAGCGCCTGAGGATACGTTACCACGCCGGAGCGTGGGAACGATGATAAAGAATTCATCGTCCAGGATGCTGCCGCCGTGCTTGAGGCGCTCCACATCCTTGGTCCAGCCCTGAATGGTGTAATCTTTGACGATCTGGTTGGCCCATTTGCGGAACTGTACCGCGCGTTCGTTTTCGATCTTAAATCCGACGGCGATGATGGCCTGCAGGCTGTAGCGCTCAACCTCGCGCTTTACCTGCCTGCTGCCTTCAGTTTGAACTATTAAGTATTTCTTAACAGTTGCCTCGCGCTCCAATTCATTATGGGAATGCAGCTCCGGACGCTCCAGCGTCCCGATCAACCTCTTTTAATAACGTGGCGCTAGAGCGCCTGGGGATACGTTACCACGCCGGAGCGTGGGAACGATGGTAATGCGGTTATCTACCGAATAGATTCTTCAGCTTTTCCTTAACTTTATCCTTCTCTTCTTCTAACTCACTTTTAGTTTTATCCCGAAGCCTGGCTTTTTCTTCATCGATTTTTCTCTGTGCTTTATCTTTTAGTTTATTCAACTCTGCATCAATAATATCGTTTTTAACAATCTCGCTGGCACGGTCGGTTAAACGTTTTAGTATTTCACTGGCAATCTCTGTAGCCGTTGCGCCTTTGCTGCCACCGAGATTGTTCATCTCAAGGCTCGGCAACTTAAGCTCATATTCCTTATCCTTCAGTGCCGCGACCCTGGCCTGTATGGTGCCATCGTTAAATGTAATCCGGCGTATTATTAGAAGCGGTTCTTTCGCGCTGCCGCCGGCAGGTTCCTGAGATTTATTATCCTCTGTCTTGCCTGGCAAACTCGCAGTCAGGTTGCTCTTCAATTCATTCAGGTTGGTTTTATTATCTTCATTAATTTCAACGAATACCTGCGGAGCCAGTACGGTAATTTCATTAATGATATAAGGCTCTTCCTGCAAAGACTGAAGATCTATACCGACGCGTATTTCTCCCAGTGAAAATGCATTTGGAAGATCATAACCAGCGGGATTACCAACAGTCAGGCCGGTAATACTGGCAGTTCCGCCAGTCAGATCCGTTTTGACACTATCAACAAGGACAGATGTTTGTGTCGCTTCGCTGCCATATTTTTCAATAGCCGCCTCAATCAGGGCATCAAGGTTAGTCAATAGATAATAAACACTGCCAGCTATAGCAATAACGATTAACAGAACTAAGCCAGGAATAACTTTTTTCATAAGATAGCCCTAAAATTTGATGATTTGAATTGCGATACTGTAACAGCTTCGATGAATCAGATTGAATAATTGAGGTCAGGTCAAAGCACTTACTAATATTAGCAACAACTGTGATCTGACCCGAATGGCACTTACTTAAGGCCCCAAAGCCGAATAGAGCGTCATTCCGGCATGTTTCTGGCCGGAATCCAGAGTTTAAAACCGTGGATTCCCGACAAAAGCATTCGGGAATGACGACCTGACATCGTGGTTAATCCCTTAAGTAAGTGCCATTCTGATCTGACCCCGGTTTTGTTCAGAAACTTCCACATATTGCAAGTTTCTGGAAATATTTTGAAC
>JAQICG010000270.1 GCA_027858635.1 Gammaproteobacteria bacterium
CCCTTCTTCTCCACGGTCAGCAAGCCTTTCTGGATGGCCACATAGGGAATGGCATTGACCAGATCGCGCAAGGTCACGCCCGGCTGCATTTCACCCTTGAAGCGCACCAGCACCGATTCGGGCATGTCCAGGGGCATCACCCCCAATGCCGCGGCAAAAGCGACCAGGCCGGAGCCCGCCGGAAAACTGATGCCCAGGGGAAAACGGGTGTGCGAATCGCCGCCGGTGCCGACGGTATCCGGCAGTATCATCCGATTCAGCCAGGAGTGAATAATGCCGTCGCCAGGACGCAGCGAGACACCACCGCGCGTCTGCATGAAATCAGGCAGTTCGTGCTGTAGATTTACATCCACCGGCTTGGGATAGGCGGCGGTATGGCAAAAACTCTGCATGACCAGATCCGCTGAAAAACCTAAGCAGGCCAGCTCTTTCAGCTCATCGCGGGTCATCGCGCCGGTGGTGTCCTGTGAACCTACGGTGGTCATCTTCGGCTCGCAATAGGTGCCGGGGCGAACCCCTTCAACGCCACAGGCCTTGCCGACGATTTTCTGCGCCTGGGTGAAACCTTTGCCCGTATCTACGGCGGTTTCCGGTCTCAGGAAAACCTCGGAGGGAATTTCACCCAGCAGGGTTCTGGCTCGATCGGTTAAACCCCGGCCAATGATCAGCGGAATACGGCCATTGGCACGCATCTCATCGGGCATGGTCGTGGGGCGCAATTCAAACTTGCAGATCTCTTCACCGGCCTCGCTCAGAATGACACCGTCATAAGGACGGATGCGAATCACATCGCCGGTTTGCATGTTGTCGACATCGCACTCAATGGGCAGAGCGCCTGAGTCTTCTGCGGTGTTAAAGAAAATGGGCGCAATCTTACTACCCAGAATGACGCCGCCTTCATGCTTATTGGGTACAAAAGGAATTTCATCGCCGAGGTGCCAGAGCACCGAATTAATCGCCGATTTTCTCGAAGAACCGGTTCCCACTACGTCACCGACATAGGCCACCGGGTGTCCCTTTTCTTTTAAATCATTGATGGTTTCAACGGGGCTTTTAGGCTCATTGGCCATTTTGCTCACCAACATGGACTTGGCGTGCAATGGAATATCAGGACGACTCCAGGCTTCGGTTGCAGGAGATAAATCATCGGTATTAGTCTCACCGGGCACCTTATAGACAGTCACGGTGATCTCTTCGGCCATTTTGGGCTGGGAAGTAAACCATTCCGCATCCGCCCAGGAGCGAATCACACGCGCGGCGTATTCATTACCGGCCCCCATTTTGTCGGCAACATCGTGAAAGGCGTCATAAATAAGCAGGGTATGCGACAGCGCGCTGGCGGCAGCAGCGGTGGTGGTTTCAATATCCAGCAATTCAATCAGGGGCTGGATGTTATAACCGCCCAACATGGTGCCGAGCAGCTCTGTGGCACGAACCGGAGAGATTAGTTCGCAAGAGGTGTTGCCACGGGCGACATCGGCCAGAAACGCCGCTTTCACATAAGCCGCCTGATCGACGCCACAGGGAACGCGCTGAACCAGCAAATCCATCAGGAAATCGGCTTCACCCGCAGGTGGATTTTTAATCAGTTCGATCAGTTCAGCCACCTGCTCAGCATTCAGCGGCAAAGGCGGTAGCTCTTCTGATTGACGTTCTGCGACATGTTTGCGATAAGACTCAAGCACGTGTATTCCCCAATATGCAAATAAAAAGGAGCGTATTATAGCTTTTGCCGACGCCAGTCACAAAAAAAGCCCGCTATTGCGGGCTTTTTATTTTTAAAAGTCTAATTTAGTGTGCAAATTCAATAGATTCTGTCATTCATCCTTATAAAAGATAAAACAAATTAGACTTTTTGCAGAGTTAAACCAGACCCTGACTAATGGCTTCAGCCTGTTTACGCGCTAAAACGAAACGGCCGATGCTCTTGTCACGCTGCATGGACAGCTCGGGGATACCGGGACGATCTACAAATTGTGCCAGCGTGATACCGTCCAGAAAAAGGTACAAACGATCACTCAGATCAGACCACAGCTCATGAGTCAGGCAACGCTCGCCCTGCTGACAGTCGGCTTCGCCTTTGCAGTTGGTAACATCGACCTTTTCATCGACAGCGCGAATAATCTGAGCAACAGTGATTTTATTGGCAGGCTGAGCCAGTCGGTATCCACCACCTGGACCGCGTACACCTTTTACCAGCCCTGCTTTACGTAAATTCGAGAATAACTGCTCAAGGTAAGAAAGTGAAATACCCTGGCATTGTGAAATGTCACCCAATGTTACAGGACCTGCTTTATCGTGGATTGCCAAATCCAACATTGCTGTAACGCTGTAACGGCCTTTTGTAGATAATTTCATAATATTCAACCCCAAAATTTAAATTTCTATAATTAACATAGTTTACGGCTATGATTGTATGAATTACCCATGAAAACAGTCAAGAATAGGTTACATTACTTTACAATTGACAAGGATAATCAGGCTTAATTCCCTAAAAACCTGATTTTATTGATGAAGAATAGCTTGTTACGGATAAATGGCTGCCTGTGCCAGCGCTTTGGTGTATCCCTGCTGAGGTTGATCCAACACTTCGTTGACCAGACCCTGTTCGACAATTTTACCCTCTTTCATAACTATAACACGATGGGACATAGCCCGAATCACCCTTAAATCATGGCTGATGAAGATATAGCTCAGGCCATGTTTTTTCTGCAAATTGGCAAGCAGGCTCAGCACCTGCTTCTGCACCGAAACATCCAGCGCGCTGGTTGGCTCATCCAGCAACATCACCTCCGGCTCGAGAATGACCGCCCTGGCAACGGCAATACGCTGGCGCTGCCCACCTGAAAACTCGTGCGGATAGCGCCATAACACCTCTTTACCCAGCCCCACATCCTCCAGCACCGTATATATTCGAGCCATTCTCTGCGCCTGATTCAGCTCGGGGAAATGCAGTTTCAGGCCTTCGCTGATGATTTGTTCCACCGTCATGCGCGGCGAGAGGGATGAAAACGGGTCCTGAAAAACCACCTGGAAGTGACGCCGCAGAGGCCTGATCTCTTTTTCACGAAATCCGGATATTTTATCCTTGCCGAAATAGATATCCCCCGTGGAGCCGGTCAGGCGCAACAAAGCCATGCCCAGAGTGGTTTTGCCGGAGCCGGATTCTCCGACGATGCCCAGCGTTTCGCCCTTGTGCAGTGTGAGACTGATATCGTCCACCGCCTTGACCACATCGATCTGACGCTTGAAGAAACCCTTATAGATGGGAAAATGGCAGCGCACATTGACGGCCTTCACCACCATTTCGGAGGACGGCTCGATCTCAACAATGCGATAATCGGGCTCGCTCTGCAACAGATATTGGGTATATTCGTGCTGGGGTCGGCTGAAAATATCAGCGGTCTCGCCCTGCTCTACAATTTTCCCCTGCTGCATCACGCATACTCGCTGCGCGTAGCGTCTGACCAGATTCAGGTCATGGGTGATGAACAGCACTGACATGTCGAATTCCTTTTTCAGATCGACCAGCAGGTCAAGAATCTGCTGCTGAATGGTGACATCGAGCGCGGTGGTTGGCTCATCGGCAATCAGCAATGCCGGTTTGCAGGCCAGCGCCATCGCAATCATGACGCGCTGCCGCTGGCCGCCGGAGAGGGCGTGGGGAAAACTGTTGAGCTGGCGTTCCGCACCGCGAATGCCGACTCTGTCCAGCAGCTCTATGGACCGCTGCCTGACTTCGGCTTTACTCAAACTGGTATGCAGCAGCAGAACCTCCTCAATCTGTGCACCCACGGTGGATACCGGATTGAGTGAACTCATGGGCTCCTGAAATATCATGGAGATGTCACTGCCCCTGATCGCCTGCATAGCCTTATCGCTCAATGTCATCAGATCCTTTGACTGGCCATTGTGCTGATAGATAATTTTGCCATCGGGATAGTGCACTCGCCTTTCATCGTGCAGCTTTAATAGCGAAAGTGCGGTCACCGATTTCCCGGAACCGGATTCACCGACGATGGCCAGCGTTTCGCCCTGATTGACGGCAAAGCTGACATCGCGCACCGCCTAAATATCCCCGCCCTGGGTTTTGAAAGTTACGCTGAGATTTTCTACCTGAAGGAGCTTATGCATGATATTAATTTTTTCGGGTGTCCATGGCTTCACGCAGTGCTTCACCGATAAAGATCAGCAGCATCAAGGTTCCCACCAGCACCACAAAGGCGCCCAATGACAACCACCAGGCTTCGATATTCTCTTTGCCCTGGGACAGCAGTTCGCCAAGACTCGGGGTCGTCGGCGGCACTCCCAGTCCCAGAAAATCCAGGCTGGTCAGGGCCAGAATCGAACCGCTGATGCGGAACGGTAAAAAAGTAATCACCGGGGTCAGACTGTTGGGTAGCAGATGGTGCCGCATGATGGCAAAGTCACTCAAGCCCATGGCTTTGGCAGCGCGTACATAATCCATGTTTCTGCCGCGCAGAAATTCGGCGCGCACATAATCAGATAGGCCCATCCAGCCAAACAGGGAGAGTAAAACCAGCAGCAACCAGATACTGGGCTGAAAAATTGAAGCGAAAATAATCAGCAGATACAGTTCCGGCATCGATGACCAGACTTCGATAACACGCTGCATGAACAGATCGATTTTCCCCGAGAAATAACCCTGTATGGCACCCATGAAAATGCCGATAACCACGCCCAGTGCGGTGAGGGCAAAAGCAAATAGAACCGATAACCTGAAACCATAAACCAGCCGGCTCAACACATCGCGGCCACGATCATCGGTGCCGATAAGATTATCCGACGAAGGCGGCGCAGGATTGGCCGCATCGCTGGTAAAATTGATGGTGTTATAGCTGAATCTAACCGGCGGGTCGATGACCCAGTTATCACCCTGCGTGATCCGTTCACGCACATACTCGTCGGTGTAATCGGCCTCGGTTTCAAAATCTCCGCCGAACGTAGTTTCGGGATAGGAGACCAGAAAGGGAACATAATAGTCGTCCTGATAATTGACCAGCAGCGGTTTGTCATTAAACAGAACCTCTGCAAACAGACTCAATATGAATAATATACTGAATAGCCACAGGCTGACATAGCCACGTCGACTGCCCTTGAAACGCAGCCATGAACGCTGCCCGGGGGTGATGTAGAAATCCTTGTTCATAGCCTCAACGATCCACCGACTCGAAATGAATGCGCGGGTCGATCAGCACGTAACTGATATCGGCCAGCAGTTTCGCCACCAGCCCCAACAGGGTAAACAGAAAAAGTGAACCCAGCACCACCGGGTAATCGCGCTTCAGCACCGACTCGTAAGACAGTAGCCCTAAACCATCCAGAGAAAAAATGGTTTCGATCAGCAGACTGCCGGTAAAAAAAGCACCGATGAATGCCGCCGGAAATCCGGTCACCAGCGGAATCATGGCATTTCTGAAAACATGACGGTACAGCACCGTGTTTTCAGATAGACCCTTGGCGCGAGCGGTCAGCACATACTGTTTTCTAATCTCTTCGATAAAACTGTTTTTGGTCAGCATGGTCATCACCGCAAAGCTGCCGATCACCGAGGCGATAATCGGCAGCACCATATGCCAGAGATAATCGAGAATCTTGTCACCCCAGGAGAGGGTTTCCCAGTTGTCCGAGACCAGGCCGCGTAGCGGGAAGACATCGAAAAAACTGCCGCCGCCGAAAAAAACCAGCAGGGTGATGCCCAGCACAAAGCCAGGTATGGAGTAACCGATTAGAATTAAAGTGCTGCTGGCAACATCAAAAAAACTGCCATCACGCACCGCTTTGGCAATGCCCAGAGGGATGCAGGTGAGGTATACGATAAAGAAGGTCCACACCCCCAGGCTGATCGAGACCGGAAGCTTGGAAGCCATCAGATCGATCACCGAGCGGTTATGAAAATAACTGTCGCCAAAATCAAAACGCATGTAATTGCCAAGCATGGTGGTAAAGCGTTCGTACACCGGTTTATCGAAACCATAAAGCTCGCGTATTTCCCTGATGTATTCCTCGTCCAGACCTGTGGCCCCGCGGTACAGTCCCTGGGTTCCGCTACTGGCCTCGCCGCTGACAGTGTTGCCTTCCAGCTGACTGACCAGCTGCTCGACCGGACCACCGGGGACAAACTGAGTTACCGCAAAAGTAATCAGCATGACGCCGAACAGTGTCGGGATCATCAATAACAGGCGTTTAAGAATGTAGGCGAACATGGGAAGCTCAGGGTTCGACCACGGGTTCAGATGCTGCCGGTTTTATCCACCACGCTTTAATCAACCAGGTAATCGGGTCGTAATACAAAGGCAGGGTTTGCGGATAAGCGAACTTGTTGCGGTAGGCAATGCGGTGCTTGTCGATATACCAGTTCGGCACCAGATATTCGCCAAACAGCAGCACACGATCCAGCGCCCGTGATGCGATGACTAATTGCCGGCGATCTTCTGCATTGATGGCGCGCTCGATCAAAGCGTCAACCACCGGGTCGGCAATACCCGGCAAGTTACT
>JAQICG010000324.1 GCA_027858635.1 Gammaproteobacteria bacterium
CCCGACCTCCACCTTGCATGTAGAATCAATGCCTGAACTACTGCATAACCCGGAGGCGTGAAATCATGAGTAAGAAATTATTAATTATTCTGGCTAATTCCGATCCCCAAAACGCCGAAGAGCTCGCCGCCCCTCTCTTTCAGGCGACCGTAGCTGCCGCCATGTCGCACGATGTCGAAATTGTCATCACCGGTAACACCGGCAAGCTGGCGATCATGGATCACGCCGAAGGCCTGGAAATCAACCACGAGACTCACCGTACCATTTACGATGTTATCCAGGAGGCGCATAAGGCCGGGGTCGTCTTCAAGGTGAGTGCACCCACCATTTCGGTCTGGGGCAAAGACCTCATTCCGGAAATTGATGAAAGCGTCGGCACGGCCTATATCATTAAAGAAGCCATGGATGATGAAACCGTCACTTTTACCTATTGATGTTTATCCACCCATTACCCTAATGAAGTTTGTTTAAATGCGTCACTCCAGTGAAGATCTTGAAAAGGTTTTATCCAGAGCCAGTTTGATTTATAGCAGCAGTCAGGTTTCCGCCGCGATAGATGCCATCGCCGCTCAGCTCAATGAGCGACTAAAAGCCACGCAGCCGCTGTTACTGTGCGTCATGAATGGCGGCCTGGTTTTCACCGGGCATCTGCTCACGCGCCTGACTTGTTTTCCACAGGTTGATTATATCCACGCCACACGTTACCGAAACCAGACCACCGGCAGCACCCTGGACTGGCGCGTCTACCCCAGTGTGGATTTGAAAAATCGTACAGTGGTCATTCTCGATGACATTCTTGATGAAGGCGTGACGCTGAAAGCCATCGTTGATTACTGCTACGAGCAGGGCGCCAAAGAAGTCGTGAGCGCCGTACTGGTCAGGAAAAAACATAGCCGTTGCATCGAAGGTCTGGAAAGCGATTATGTTGGTCTGGAAGTTGAAGATCGTTACGTTTTCGGTTTCGGCATGGACTACCAGTCACAGCTTCGACATCTCAACGGCATTTATGCCTTAAGTGAATAATATGACACGCATTGCAATTATTGGCGGCACCGGGCTGGATCAGTTTTCGGTGTTGCAGAATCTACGCACGGAAAAAGTGGTCACGCCCTATGGCGAAACCTCCAATGTTCTAAACATCGGCAGCCTCGATGGCCATGAGGTTATTTTTCTGCCACGCCACGGCGAGCGCCATAATATTGCGCCGCATAATATTAATTATCGCGCCAATCTCTGGGCGCTTAAACAGCAGGGCGTGACACACATCGTCGCGGTCAACGTGGTCGGCGGCATCACCGAAAACATGCCGCCGGAAAGAATCGTTTTTCCGCATCAGATTATCGACTACACCCATTCACGCCAGCATACCTATTCGGATGAAAATGCCGACAGTGTCATGCACATCGATTTTTCACAGCCCTACAGCGAAAGCATTCGCCAGTGTTTGCAGCAGGTGGCCGCCGGGCAAAATATTCAGGCGCAAAGCAGCGCTGTTTATGGCGCGACTCAAGGTCCCCGACTGGAAACCTCGGCGGAAATATCACGCATGGAGCGAGACGGCTGCGACATCGTGGGCATGACCGGCATGCCCGAAGCGGCACTGGCGCGTGAGCTGGATATTGAATATGGCTGTTGCGCGCTGGTGGTGAACTGGGCGGCGGGCAAGGGCGATGATGAACTTATCACCATGCAGCTCATCGAACAGCACATGCAGGCCGGCATGGCCTCGGTGCGCCGGTTGTTAACCCGCGCCTTACCCGCACTTCTAAAACTATAGAGAACCAGAGTGAACCATGGAAATATTTGAACTGGACGGTCATGAATATATCGAGCTGAACAATTTATTAAAAACCACCGGCCTCAGTGAAAGCGGCGGACGCGCCAAAGTAGTCATCGCGGAAGGCCAGGTAAAAGTGGATGGTAAAGTCGAGCTGCGCAAGCGCAGTAAAATCCGAACCGGTCAGGTCGTCGAGTACGAAGGCCAACAGGTCACGGTAAAATAATTAATACCTGAATCCGCGGTTAAGCCACAGATTCAGGTTATATTCTTAAACGGGAAATAGTGTGAAAAATAAAACATATATCAAAGGCAAAGATCGCGATCTCGAATCCAGCATCGAAACCATGCTGGGTAAACTGGGTGATCTGGGTGTCAACATCGAAGAAGCTTCATGGCTCAACCCGGTGCCGAATGTCTACTCGGTGCATATCCGCGATAAAGACTGTGGCTTGATGTTCACCAACGGCAAGGGCGCGAGCCGCAAAGCGTGTCTCGCCAGTGCGCTGGGTGAATATTTTGAACGCCTCAGCTGTAATTATTTCTTTGCCGATTTTTATCTGGGCGAAGAATTTTCCAAAGGCAAGTTTGTACATTATCCGGATGAGCGCTGGTTCAAGGTCGAAGACGATAGCACCATGCCCGAAGGTCTGCTCAATGAAGAACTCTGGGATTATTATGATCCGGAAGGTGAACTGAAACCGCGCCAGCTTTTTGATATCAATTCCGGAACCGGCGAGCGCGGCATCTGTGCCTTGCCGTATGAACGCCAGCGCGACAGTGAGTTATGCTGGTTCCCGGTAAACATCATCGGCAACATATATGTCAGCAATGGCATGTCTGCGGGCAATACCCGCAACGAAGCCCGAGTGCAGAGCCTGTCTGAAGTTTTTGAACGCTACGTTAAAAATAAAATTATCGCCGAAGGTATCTGCCTGCCGGTCGTGCCGCAGGAAGTCTTAAACCGTTTTCCACTGATCGTCGAATCCATTAACAAGCTCGAAAGTCACGGTTACCATTTGCACATTGCTGATGCCTCGCTGGGCGGCCAGTACCCGGTGATGAGCGTTACCCTGATCAACCCGCGCAACGGCTCGGTGTTCGCTTCGTTCGGCGCGCATCCCAGTTTTGAAGTGGCGCTTGAACGCACCGTTACCGAACTGCTACAGGGCCGTGGCCTGGATCAGCTCGATGGCTTTTTGCCGCCGAGTTTTGATCTCGACGAAGTCGCCGATCATCATAATCTGGAAGCGCATTTCATCGACTCCAGCGGTTTGATCGCCTACGACTTTTTCAAGAACAAACCCGATTACGAATTTTACGACTGGGACCATGACGGCAACACACATGACGAGTTTTCCTATCTCAGTAAAATTATTCATGACATGGGTAACGATATTTATATCTCCGACTACGAGCATCTCAATGTTTACGCCTGCCGTATTATTGTGCCGGGCATGTCGGATATTTATCCGGTCGATGATCTGGTCTGGAACAACAACAACGAAGGCGCACTGTTTCGCGAAGAGATTCTGTCACTGAAGCATCTCGATAAGCAGCAATGGCAAATCATTCTGGAACGTCTCGATGAAGAAGGTTACAGTGATTTTCAGCGTATCGCCGAATTTATCGGCGTGGCGCCGGATGCCGGCACAGCCTGGGCTGATCTGCGCATCGGCGAACTCAAAGCCATGCTCTGTCTCGCCATCGGTGACGATGAACAGGCGGCCGAATGGATCGACTGGTGCTTGCAGATCGACCAGCTAAACGAAGTCCGTTCACGCGAATATCGCTGCATGCAGGTGCTGCTCGAAATCAAACTGGACGAGTCACGTGACTACGACGACTACGTCGAAAGCCTGGCTAAAATGTTCGGCGAAGAAAATGTCAAAATCGGTATCGATCTCATCGAAGGCAGGAAAAAATTTCACGGCCTGCACAGCCCCGGCTTATCGCTGGATGGATTTAACACGCACAAAAAATTACTCGAAGGCTACGCCAAGTTGCATGAATTTAAAAAGAGTAACTGGAAAAAAGCCTGATAATGATTCCTGCGCGGCTGACACATAATGCACCCGCCTCCAGCTTAATCAAATACTGGATAGGCCGGATCTTCATGGCCATCACCGGCTGGCGTGTAACTGGCGAAGTGCCACCCTATAAAAAGTTTGTGTTAATCGGTGCGCATCACACCAGTAACTGGGATTTTCCCTTCGGACTGGCGATGACCTTCATATTCAGAATAAAAACCCAGTGGATGGCCAAACACACCCTGTTTCGCTGGCCAATGGGAATTTTTATGCGTGCATTAGGCGGCATCGCCGTAGACCGAAAGCGCTCACAGGGCATCACCGAACAAATGACGCAGGCTCTGGAACAGGCCGATAAAATGGTCATCATGATCGCCCCCAGCGGCACACGAAAAAAAGCACCGCACTGGAAATCAGGCTTCTACCGCATCGCCCATCAGGCCAATGTCCCCATCGTCTGCGCCTCGCTCGATTTCAAACATAAAGTGGCGAACATCGGTTTGTCATTGATGCCCAGCGGTGATGTTAAAAAAGACATGGATCGCATTCGTGAGTATTACAAAGATATTCAAGCCAGATATCCAGACAAGGTAACGCCGGTGAGACTGGCGGAAGAATAGTTCAGCTTTGCTTATTATTCTGCCTATATTCAAAAATGACTTGCTCCACACATTCATTTTCAGGCTAAATCCGTCTATCTTGAGCTTGCGAAAATCGATTGTTACAATCAGCAACACGTATCGCGTAACACATAACGCGTAGGTACGATTAGCGCAGCGTAATCGTACGCATGCATCTGAAGGGAGCAGGGTCGGACCTGTACAACTGATTGAATAATAGGTTAAAACCGTTAAAATAGGCGTACATATAGCGCTTAAACAGCCAATTCAAAGGTATAAATCACCGCTTTAAGGGAGGAGAGCACATACCACGCGCACACCGTTATTTCTTACCCGGCCATGTCTGGCACATTACCCATCGCTGCCATCAAAAAGAATTTCTCCTCAAATTTGCCCGCGACCGCTGGCGTCACTGGTTATTCGAAGCCAGAAAACGCTATGGCCTGTGCGTGTTAAATTATATTGTCACCTCCAATCATACCTGCCTGCGGCAGGCAGGTCCATTTGCTGGTGCTCGATCAGGGTAACGGCGAAATCGCTTGCAGTATGCAGTTGATCGCCGGACGCACGGCACAGGAATACAACCAGCGCAAACACCGTAAAGGCGCCTACTGTGAAGATCGCTATCATGCCACCGCCGTAGATACCGAGGACTATCTGGCGCGTTGTATAGCGTATATCGATTTCAAC
>JAQICG010000185.1 GCA_027858635.1 Gammaproteobacteria bacterium
TCTTTCGACAAGGTATAAGGCGGTAACGAACAGGCCGAGTCACCCGAATGCACGCCCGCCTCTTCGAAGTGCTCCATAAGGCTGCCGATCAATACCTGCTCGCCGTCACAGATGGCGTCCACATCCACTTCTACAGCATCATCCCGGAAGCGATCCAGCAGTAGCGGTGCATCATTGGAAACGCTGACAGCGGTTTTCATGTAGTGCTTCAGGTCCGCCTCGTCGTAGACGATTTCCATGGCACGACCGCCCAACACATACGATGGCCGAACCACCAGCGGATAACCCACTTCAGCCGCCTGCGCAATCGCTTCATCGGCATTTCTGGCCAGACGATTTGGCGGCTGCTTAAGACCCAGCTCATTCACCAGCTGCTGGAAGCGTTCGCGGTCTTCGGCCAGGTCGATGCAGTCGGGAGTGGTGCCGATAATCGGCACCCCGGCCGCCTCCAGCGCGCGCGCCAGTTTCAGTGGCGTCTGCCCGCCGTATTGCACAATCACGCCTTTGGGTTTTTCCTTGTCCATCACCTCCAGCACATCTTCCAGCGTCAACGGCTCAAAATAGAGGCGATCGGAAGTATCGTAATCGGTGGAGACCGTTTCCGGATTACAGTTGATCATGATGGTTTCATAGCCATCTTCGTGCATCGCCATCGCGGCGTGTACACAGCAGTAATCAAATTCGATGCCCTGACCGATGCGATTAGGTCCGCCACCCAAAACCACGATTTTGTCATTAGTGGTAGGCATCGACTCGCACTCTTCCTCGTAGGTCGAATACATGTAGGCGGTAGAGGTCGAAAACTCAGCGGCGCAGGTATCAACACGCTTGAATACAGGCCGGATTTTCAGTGCATGGCGATGCTCCCGCACTTCCTCTTCCTGCAACTCCAGTGCACGCGCCATCAGGCTGTCCGAAAAGCCTTTACGTTTCAGCCGGCGCATCTCTTCGTAGTCCAGCGAATCCAGCTTACGCCCGGATAATGCCGTCTCCAGGGTAATCAGCTCTTCAATCTGGATCAGGTACCAGGGGTCGATTTTGGTCAGGTCAAAGACCTTTTCCAGACTGTAGCCACGACGGAAAGCGTCACCGACATAGAGCAGACGATCCGCACCGGCCAGACTCAATTCCCGATTAAGGGTTGAGGTGATATCTTCTTCAGACATCGAAATATCCAGCACCGGACTCAGGCCGTCAATGTCCACTTCCAGTCCGCGCAGAGCTTTTTGTAGCGACTCCTGAAAATTACGGCCGATGGCCATGACTTCGCCCACCGATTTCATCTGCGTGGTCAGGCGGTTTTCCGCCTGCGGGAATTTCTCGAAAGTGAAGCGGGGTATTTTGGTGACCACATAATCCATGGTCGGCTCGAATGAGGCGGGCGTGGTGCCACCGGTAATCTCGTTTTGCAGCTCGTCCAGGGTATAACCGATGGCCAGCTTGGCGGCTACTTTGGCGATGGGGAAACCGGTCGCTTTGGAGGCCAGTGCCGACGAACGCGAAACCCGGGGGTTCATCTCGATAATGGTCATGCGGCCATCTTCAGGGTTCACCGAAAACTGCACGTTGGAACCGCCGGTATCCACGCCGATTTTACGCAACACCGCAAGCGAAGCATCACGCATGCGCTGATACTCTTTATCCGTCAGCGTCTGCGCGGGCGCGACGGTAATGGAGTCGCCGGTATGAATGCCCATGGGGTCAAGATTTTCAATCGAGCAGATGATGATGCAGTTGTCCTTTTTGTCGCGCACCACCTCCATCTCATACTCTTTCCAGCCGAGAATGGACTCATCAATCAGCAGCTCGTTAACGGGCGACAGATCCAGACCCCGTTGGCAGATCTCTTCAAACTCATCCTTGTTGTAAGCGATACCGCCACCGCTACCACCCATGGTAAACGAGGGGCGGATAATGGTCGGGAAACCCACCATCGCCTGCACCTGATAAGCCTCTTCCATGCTGTGTGCGATCGCCGAGCGCGGCATGTCCAGGCCAATGGCCTCCATGGCGACTTTAAACTTTTCACGGTCTTCCGCCATGTTGATGGCGTCTTTATCCGCGCCGATCATTTCAACATTGAATTTTTCCAGCACCCCTTCGCGATCGAGATCCAGCGCACAGTTCAGCGCCGTCTGCCCGCCCATGGTGGGCAGCAGCGCATCCGGCTTTTCAACTTCGATGATACGCGCCACCGTCTGCCAGGTAATCGGCTCGATGTAAGTCGCATCCGCCATTTCCGGGTCGGTCATAATCGTGGCCGGATTCGAATTCACCAGAATGACGCGAATACCCTCTTCACGCAACGCCTTACAAGCCTGCGCCCCGGAATAATCAAACTCACAGGCCTGACCAATGACGATAGGCCCCGCGCCGATAATCAGTACACTGTTGATGTCAGAACGCTTAGGCACGAATGATTTCCTCTATTGCTATAAAATTAAAAAACGTAAAAATTAGTCCGCGAATAACGCAAAGGACGCCAAAAAACCTTTTAAGCTATTACTCTTTTGCCCTTTTCGCGTCATTACTACGCGCAATCCTGCGCTTCACCTTACGGGCCGTACTGTGTGCGTTCAAAATGCTCCCGGCATTTTAGTGGCGTTCTTCGCGGATAAAAGCTCTAAACTTTTTCACTCATCAGTTCGATAAAATGATCAAAAACCGGTGCGATGTCGTGCGGGCCGGGGCTGGCTTCGGGGTGTCCCTGAAAGCTGAACGCCGGTTTGTCGGTGCGATGAATACCCTGCAGCGAGCCGTCGAACAGGGAGCGGTGAGTCGCCTGTAGATTGTCCGGCAGGCTGCTCTCATCGACCGCAAAGCCGTGGTTCTGGCTGGTGATCATCACCTGACCCGATTCCAGATCCTGTACCGGATGGTTGGCGCCGTGATGGCCGAATTTCATCTTCAGGGTTTTTGCGCCGCAGGCCAGCGCCAATAGCTGGTGGCCCAGGCAGATACCGAAGAGCGGGATTTCGGTCTCCAGAATTTCCTTGATAGCGGCAATCGCATAATCACAGGGCTCAGGGTCGCCGGGGCCGTTCGATAAAAATACCCCGTCGGGGTTCATCGCCAGTACATCTTTGGCCGGTGTTTTGGCCGGCACCACGGTCACCTTGCAGCCGCGTGATACCAGCATTCTGAGAATGTTGTACTTGACGCCGTAATCGTAAGCCACCACATGATATTTCACTTCGTCGGGCGTAGCGGCGGCGTTCGAATCCAGATCCCATTCACCGGCTTCCCAGGCGTAACTCTGTGCGACGGACACTACCTGCGCCAGATCCAGCCCTTTCAAACCGGCAAACTCTCTGGCTTTCTGCAGAGCGATCTCCCTGTCCACCTCGCCGGCCATAATGCAACCGCCCATCGCGCCCTTGTCGCGCAGTAATCGTGTCAGGCGGCGGGTATCGATATCGGCAATGGCGACAATATTGTGCTTGATCAGATAATCCTGAAGACTCAGCTGGCCGCGCCAGTTGCTCATCACCGGCGAAAGATCACGAATCACCAGACCGCTGGCATGCACCCCTGCCGATTCGACATCGCCGTCATTGGTACCCACGTTGCCGATATGGGGATAAGTCAGGGTCACGATCTGGTGCGAATAGGAGGGGTCGGTGAGGATTTCCTGATAGCCGGTCATCGCGGTATTGAAGACCACCTCACCGGTGGTATCACCGGCAACGCCTATGGAGCGGCCTTCAAATACGCTGCCATCTTCAAGTACCAATAAGGCTTTAGTTAGACCCGACAATTCAAACTCCAAAAGGCAAAAAAAACGGGAGACCCGGTGTGGATAAAAATCCAACTGGTGCTCCCGTCAACGGGTACTGCATGTATTTTTCTACTAACATGTACCGTGCTTATCTCTCTGTATACGCTATACGCTGGATACAAAAAAGGCCGGACACAAGCTCCAGCCTCGTTGTAATAATGGCGTCCCCAAGGGGAGTCAAACCCCTGTTGCCGAGATGAAAACCCGGTGTCCTAGGCCTCTAGACGATGGGGACGCGGCGAAGAATTTCGGGCCTGGCAGCCCTCCATCACATCGGTGCGGAAGTCTACGTGGCTGGTGGGTTATCGTCAATACTAAGACTGTAATAAATTTGCAATTAACGAACAAGGCCCCTCCACGAAAGATACCGAGGTCGCTTAAAACGTAAATTAATAGTCTGCAGATGAACGCGGATAAAAATCCCTAAAAACACCCGTTCACGAAAGACGCGAAGAATGCCAATTTAAACTAAATCATTCTTTTGCCCTTTTCGCGTACTTGGCATTTTTTAAGGATGCAGATTTTGATTTTATCTGCGTACACCTATGGACTATATATTTTCTAAACCTTCATTCAACTTCAATGCCGCTACCACTGCAAGTGGATCCCACAATCAAGACAAAAATTTTACGGTTTTAAACGCACCTTCAGCCTCATCTACAACTCGTCGGACTATGCTTCAACTGCCAACTATTTCTTAACCCCAAGCCTCTGACCCTGGTATGTGCCATTTTTCACGTGCTGACACCATTCGTCATTATCCAGATACCACTGGATGGTTTTTTCCATACCGCTTTCAAATGTTTCTTCCGGTGTCCAGCCTAGTTCTTTGGCAATTTTATCCGCATCAATCGCATAACGAAGATCGTGGCCGGGGCGGTCTGCGACGTAGGTGATGAGTGATTCGTGGGGTTTGTAGGGTGAATCGGGCACCAGCCGGTCGAGCAGACTACAAATGGTTTTCACTACTTGCAGGTTGGTTTTTTCGTTGTGGCCGCCGATGTTGTAGGTTTCACCGGTTTTGCCGGTTTCGAGTACCAGTCGCAGGGCGCGGGCGTGGTCGTCGACGTGCAGCCAGTCGCGGATCTGCGAGCCATCGCCATAAATAGGCAAAAGCTTACCGGCCAGCGCGTTCAGAGTCACCAGCGGGATGAGTTTTTCCGGGAACTGGTAGCTGCCATAGTTGTTGGAGCAGTTGGTGATTACGATGGGCAGGCCGTAGGTGCGGTGCCAGGCTCTGACCAGATGGTCGGACGAGGCCTTGCTGGCTGAATAAGGCGAGCTGGGTTCGTAGCTGGTTTCTTCGGTGAAAAAGCCATCGTCTTCGAGGTCGCCATACACTTCGTCGGTGGAGACGTGATGGAACCGGAACGCGGCTTTTTTTCCGGCCTCCAGCTGCTCCCAGTATTTTTTCGCCGCATCCAGCAGGATGTAGGTACCCACGATGTTGGTCTGGATGAAGTCGGCAGGGCCGTCAATGGAGCGATCAACATGCGACTCGGCGGCCAGATGCATGATAGCGTCGGGCTGATAGTGTTCGAAAATGCGCTGCACCGCGGCGGCGTCACAGATATCGGCGTGTTCGAAATGATAGCGGGGATGGTCAGACACTGTCGCCAGTGATTCCAGATTGCCGGCGTAGGTCAGCGCATCCAGATTAATGATTTCGTGCTCGGTATCGTTGATGTACTGGCGAATGACTGCGGAGCCAATAAAACCTGCGCCACCTGTTACGATTATTTTCACTTTAAAACCCTTATGTCCTTTTTAAAACAGTGTCTTACGCTCTTAGGCAGCCTGTAGCGGTTTATAATCTGGAGAACACTGGAGAGTGAATACTTAAAAGTCGATTCTAAAAAACTTAACGACTTTAGGGAATAATTGGTGGAGCTAGGCGGGATCGAACCGCCGACCTCTTGCATGCCATGCAAGCGCTCTCCCAGCTGAGCTATAGCCCCGATTTGGGTGGCGAGCACTATACTCGATTCACTTTTCAAAGTAAACGAACTCACCTTACTTTTACACCCAATTTCACATCCATTACTGATTGGCGATAAACACCAGCAGCTTGTCAATTCTGGCGAGCGTTTTCTCCTTGCCCAGCAGATCGAGCGTGGTATCAATAGATGGCGAGGTGGTTGAGCCGGTTACCGCTATGCGCAGCGGTTGCGCCACTTTTGGAAAACCTACTTCCAGCTCGTTGACCACTTCCTGAATCGCATGATGAATCTTGTCGGCATACCACTCTTCCTGCGCTGAAAACTTCTGCCGCACTGATTGCAGAATCTCAACCGTAGCCGGCTTGATGTGTTTTTTAACTGCTTTGGCGTCATATTCTGAAACCGCTTCGTAAAAGAAACGACTGCTTTCCACCATCTCCACCAGCGTGCTACTGCGTTCGCGCAGTAACAGCACAATTTCGACCAGTGCCGGGCCGGTTTCGATTTTGATGCCGTGCTCTAACATATAGAATGCCAGCTGTTCGGCTACGTTCACCGGGTCGAGAGTCATCAGGTATTGCTGGTTCATCCACTGCAATTTCTCGATGCTGAAATTGGAGGAGGACTTATTGATGTCTTTGATGTCGAATTTTTCGATCATCTCTTCCAGGGTGAATATCTCCTGATCACCGTGCGACCAGCCTAGGCGTACCAGGTAATTGATCACCGCCTCTTTCAGATAGCCCTCTTCATGGTATTGCATGACGCTGACCGCGCCGTGGCGCTTGGAGAGTTTCTTGCCATCCGGGCCGTTAATCATCGGCAGATGTGCATATTCGGGAATGTTGGCGCCGAGCGCATTCAAAATGTTGATCTGGCGCGGGGTGTTGTTCAGATGGTCATCACCGCGAATAACATGGGTGATTTTCATGTCCCAGTCATCCACCACCACGGTCAGATTATAGGTGGGTGTGCCGTCGGAACGCTCGATAATCAGGTCGTCCAGCTCCCTGTTGCTGATTACCACCGTGCCGCGTACATGGTCGGTAATGGTGACTTCGCCGTCGAGCGGATTCTTGAAACGAATCACCGTGTCATCCGCCGCACTCAAGCCTTTATCGCGACAGCAGCCGTCATATTTGGGCTTTTCCTTAGCCGCCATTTGCTGTTCACGCAGTTCCCCCAGGCGCTCTCTGGAGCAGCTGCAATAATAGGCGTGGCCACTGTCCAGCAGTTGCTGAATGACCTCTTTGTAGCGATCAAACCGCTGGGTCTGGTAATACGGGCCTTCATCGTGCTCCATGCCCAGCCACTCCATGCCGTCGACAATGGCATCGACGGCTTCAGGGGTGGAGCGTTCCCGGTCGGTATCTTCAATGCGCAGGACAAACTCGCCGCCCATCTTTTTGGCGTACAGCCATGAGAACAGCGAAGTGCGGGCACCACCAATGTGGAGATAACCGGTGGGGCTGGGGGCAAATCGGGTACGGACTGTCATAATATTTGGCCGGTTAAATGTATAAAAATTAAAGGTCAGGGCGACTACAGTCTTAAATTCGACTGCTCGATATTCTGCAAGAACCAGGCATAGGTCTGGCGCAGCCCCTCTTCCAGCGAAATGCTGGACTGCCAGTCGAGATTTTTCAAGCGGCTTACATCCATCAATTTTCTAGGTGCGCCATCGGGCTTGCCGGCATCAAACGTCAGCTCGCCTTCATAACCCACCACGCGCGCAATGGTCTCGGCCAGTTCACGAATGGTGCAATCAACGCCGGTGCCGACATTAATGTGCGACAGCATCGGCTGGGTGTTGGCCTTATAAATATCAGCATCCATTTCCAGCACATGAATCGAGGCCGAAGCCATATCATCGACATGCAGAAATTCACGCATGGCTTTGCCGCTGCCCCAGACCACCACTTCCTTATCATTATTGATTTTGGCTTCATGAATGCGGCGCATCAGGGCCGGGATGACGTGCGAGTTTTCCGGATGAAAATTATCGCCCTGACCGTATAAATTGGTCGGCATCACCGAGCGGTAATCGGTGCCGTACTGGCGATTGTACGATTCACACAATTTGATGCCCGCAATTTTAGCCAGCGCATACGGCTCGTTGGTCGGCTCCAGCACATCGGTGAGCAGGGCCTCTTCGCGCATCGGCTGCGCCACGGCCCTGGGGTAAATGCAGGAGCTACCCAGAAACAGCAAGCGCTGAACATTGTTATGAAACGCGGCGTCGATGACGTTGGCTTCAATCATCAGATTGTCGTAAATAAATTCCGCCGGATAGGTGTTATTAGCGTGAATACCGCCGACTTTCGCCGCCGCCAGAATGACGTAATCGGGGCACTCGCCGGCGAAAAAATCCCGCACCTGCTGCTGATCAGTCAGATCCAGCTCGGCGTGCGTGCGCGTCACCAGCCGGGTCATGCCACGCTGCTGCAACTGCCGCATAATCGCCGCACCCACCAGGCCTCTATGGCCGGCTACATAAATTTTTGATTCAGTGGTTAACATGTAGTCATTCCAAAAATATCCTCTGTAAAACTGTTTATCCGCGATAACGTGAATTTATACTAAATGTAATACCATAAAAACATATGTCCACAGATAAACGCAGATAAGAACAAAATCCGTATCCGCGAAGGACGCGAAAAAAGCAAAAAAAATAATCTTTAATGGTTTTTTGGCGTCTTTGGCGTTCTTCGCGGACCGAGGCCTTTGTTTCTATCCGTGGAATACGCAAAAAAAGTGTGCGCAGTATAACATCACAGGCGTGCAAACCCACCTCTGGCTGCATATTCCGCGTTCATACGTGGACCAATACTTTTTTGAATAGAATCTATTTCGAGTGAAGAGGGTAATGATGGGTCTGCAAAACTGCGCTTCGTAGAGCCGTGGATGCCGGCCATAAGCACGCCGGCATGACGGAGTGAGAGAGACGTAAAACCCTGCTGATAATATAGTTGGAGTGTTGTAAGCAGTAAAAACTACCGACTGACGACTATGTTTTACCTGCCAACTATGTTTTACCAACCATGTCTTACGTTAAACTAGCCGAATGCCGGAAAACATCACCACCCCTACCCCCGAAGAGTTGCTCCAGAAACTAAAGCTCTGGTCAAAAGAGCTGGGCTTTCAACAGCTTGAGGTTACTGACACCGATCTGGGCGACTACCAGGGTTATTTTCTTGACTGGCTGGATCAGGATCGTCATGGCGAAATGGGTTATATGCACAAGCATGGCAGTATGCGTTATCAGGCCGATGAGCTGGTGGCGGGCACGCTGCGCATTATTTCGGTACGCATGGATTATTACCCGCCGGACTGCGAATCAGCCGAGGTCGCACTGGCGGATTCCGAGCTGGGTTACATTTCACGCTATGCCCTGGGGCGCGATTATCACAAGCTGATGCGCAAACGTTTGCAGAAACTGACCGATAAAATCAGCGCTGAAATCGGTGATTTCGGCTATCGCGTGTTTGTCGATAGCGCCCCCGTGCTGGAAAAACCACTGGCCGAAAAGGCCGGGCTGGGCTGGATCGGCAAACACACCAACCTGATCAACCAGAAAGCCGGCTCGTGGTTTTTTCTGGGTGAAATTTACACTGATCTGCCCCTGCCCGTCAGCAACCACGCCCCCGAGTCACACTGCGGCAGCTGTCAGGCCTGCATCGACATCTGCCCGACCCAGGCCATTATCGCCCCCTATCAACTCGATGCCCGCCGCTGCATTTCCTATCTCACCATCGAGCTGGATGGCGCGATTCCGGTTGAGTTCAGAGCCGCCATCGGCAACCGCATTTACGGCTGCGATGATTGCCAGCTGTGCTGCCCGTGGAACCGCTTCGCCACGCCCACTACCGAAGCCGATTTTTTAACCCGTCACCCGCTGGATGCGCCCAAACTGCTGGAACTGTTCAACTGGAGCGAGCCGGAGTTTCTGAAAAACACCGAAGGCTCCGCCATCCGCCGTATTGGCTATGAACGCTGGCAACGCAATATCGCCATCGCGCTGGGTAACGCCCCGCATTCAGCGGAGATTGTCGCCGCGCTCGAAAACAAACTCACCGTGGCCTCGCCCATGGTGGCTGAGCATATTGAGTGGGGGCTGGAAACATTAGTTGGCAGTTAAAAGAAGAGCATTTAAGGCATTGGTCCACAGATGAACGCGTGACGTAGGGTGGGCACCGCTCTTGTGCCCACGCGTTACGCCAAAGGACCGCAAAAATCCTCGTGACCACATAACGCCGATCAGCCGCTACCCTGTCCGCCCTTATGCCCACGCGGAATGCCAATTAACCGCCACCAACCAAATCCCACGCGTTACGCCGATCACCGCCACCAACCTTGTGCCGTAACGACAAGGTTGGCGTATGAGGTGGTATTGTCGTGTTGTTTGGGGGTAACGCGTGGGCACAAGAACGGTGCCCACCCTACCTGCTATGTTTTCAAGGTGGAATAGTAATCCAGTAGGCCGCTGGTTGAGCAGTCGTAGTCTTCCGGGGGCTGGTCGCCGGCGAGTACTTGCATGATTTCGCCAGCCAGTTGTTTGCCCAGTTCTACGCCCCATTGATCGAAGGAGTTTATATTCCAGATCACGCCTTGCACAAACACTTTGTGTTCGTACATCGCCAGCAGCGCGCCCAGGGTGCGCGGGTCAAGTTTTTCAAACATGATTGAGTTGGTCGGCTTGTTACCTTCAAAAATTTTGTGCGGCAACATCTCCTCCAGCCTGTCTTCCGCGACGCCGGCAGACTCAAGTTCCTGTCGTGCTTCAGCCTCGGTCTTGCCCATCATCAGGGCGCGGGTCTGGGCCAGAAAGTTGGACAGCAAAACCTTATGCTGTGAGCCCAGCGGGTTCTTGCTTCTGGCAGGAATCAGGAAATCGGCGGGTACCGGTTTGGTGCCCTGGTGCAGCAGTTGGAAAAATGCATGCTGGCAGTTGCTGCCGGTTTCTCCCCAGATAATGGGGCCGGTGAGGTAATCGACGCGCTCGCCCTGGCGGGTGATGGTTTTGCCGTTGCTTTCCATGTCCAGCTGTTGCAGGTAGGCCGGCAACCGCCGCAGATACTGGTTGTAGGCCATCACCGCGTGGCTTTGTGCATCGAAGAAGTTGTTGTACCAGATGCCTAGCAGAGCCAGGATCATCGGTATGTTTTTTTCTATCGGGGCATTTCTGAAATGCTCGTCCATGGCGTAAGCGCCTTCCAGAAAATCTTCGAAATGATCCATGCCCAGATACAGCACAATGGGCAGGCCGATAGCGGACCAGAGCGAGTAACGCCCCCCTACCCAGTCCCAGAATTCGAAGATATTTTCGGACAGAATGCCGAACTCATTGGCCGCCTGAGTGTTGCTGCTGACGGCAACAAAGTGCTTGGCGACGGCTTTTTCCGAGCCGGTGGTGCTGACAAACCACTGCCGCGCACTGTGCGCGTTCATCATGGTTTCCTGCGTGGTAAATGATTTCGAGGAGACGATGAACAGGGTCGATTCCGGCTCCACGAATTTCAGTATTTCGGAGAGATGTGTCGGGTCGACATTAGAGACAAAGTGCACGTTCATGCCGCGTTGCGCAAACGGCTTCATGGCATCACAGACTACATGCGGACCCAGATCCGAACCGCCGATACCGATATTGATCACGTCTTTTATCAGGTGGCCACTGTAACCCCGCCAGTGCCCGCCGCGCACGCGTTCCGAGAAATAACGCATCTGCTGCAACACCTTGTTAATTTTAGGCATCACATCTTCACCATCGACGAACACCGGCTTGTTGCTGCGATTGCGCAGGGCGGTGTGCAGAACCGGCCGGTATTCCGAGATATTGATCGCCTTGCCTTCAAACATCTGCTCGCGCCAGCCTTCGACATCGGTTTCACGCGCCAGATTGCAGAGCAGGCGGAAGCTTTCATCGGTCATGCGATTTTTGGAGAAATCCAGCAGAATGTCGTCCATCTGTGAGCTGAATTTTTCAAAACGCTGACTATCCTGCGCAAACAGATCCCGCATGTGCAGGCCTTCGACTTCTGTAAAATGTGACTCTATCGCCTTCCAGGCGGGCAGCTCCGTTAATTTTGGCATATGAATTTCAACCTTTTTATTTTGTTCATATTATGGCTGTTGCTTGTAAAGACTAGCGCAAACACGCCTGTTCCGTTTCTGAATCCGCAAAATGGCTCTATTTATTTTCGGTATATCAGCTAAAAGCCGCATGAGCTATAATACTGCGCCTTGTACAGGACAATATTCGTCAAATGGTATCATTTATGAGTCATTCAAAAACACCTGAAAATCCACCCGCCGGCCTTGCTATTAGAAAGGAGCCTGCAGGCCTGCTCAATACCGCCAGCAGCGATAAGCAGCTACGGGCGCGCGTTAAGCTGTTTGGCAATCTGCTGGGCAATGTTTTACTTTCACAGGCCGGGGCCAAGGTTTACGACTCGGTGGAAAAGCTACGGCTGGGCTTTATCGCCCTGCATAAAAAAGATGACCCTGTACAACGTGCCCAGATGATGTCGATGATTGAATCGCTGGATGCGCAAACGCTGTCTCAGGTAGTACGTGCTTTCAGCACCTATTTCAGCCTGGTGAATATCGCCGAGGAGGCCTCTCAGCATCAGCTGCGACGTCGCCGGCTCAGGCAGCACAAAAACAACGACCACCTCTGGGTAGGCTCATTCGAATCGGCCTTGTACGATCTGAAAAACCTGGGCATGAATGCCCGACAATTGCAGAACCTGTTCGATCGCCTGGCTTATATTCCGGTCATCACCGCGCACCCCACCGAATCAAAGCGCCGGAGTGTGCTATACGCTCTGCGTCGCATCTTTCTCACCAACGAGAAACTCAATGACACCCGTTTGAGCGGAGATCAGCGCAAGGAGATTATTCAGGAACTGGAAACCCAGATTCAGATTCTGTGGCGTACCGATGAGGTGCGCGAAGACCGTCCGCAGGTCAGAGACGAAATCAAAAACGGGCTGTACTATTTCAAGGAGAGTCTGTTCGACGCCATTCCGGTCATCTATAGAAACCTGGAACGCCGGGTTCGCGAACACTACCCCAATGAAAGGGTCAGTGTCCCCAGTTTTCTACGCTTCGGTTCATGGATCGGCGGCGACCGCGATGGCAACCCTAACGTCAAGCCCGAAACCACGATTCTGGCCCTGCATCTGCAATCAGAAGCGGCACTGGAAGAGTATGTTCGCCGGCTGACTGAAATTTTCAAGCATCTGACCCACTCTGATCGGCTGTGTACGCCCAGTGAAGCCTTCACCGAAAGTTTGATGCAGGACGAGCACCTGCGCTTCGAAGTATTCACCACCAAGCCGACCATCTACAGCCGCGCGCCTTACCGTCGAAAAATCGCCTTCATGCGCCATCGCTTGCAGAAGAATCTGGACAGTATTCGCGCCGGCCTGAGTAAAATTGACGGCAATACCGACCCGATCGATGCCAGTGCATTCAAAAGTGCCTATCCCTCGGAGCAGGAATTTCTTAGCGATCTCTATTTGATTCGTGACTCTCTGTGCTCTCACGGTGACCAGAACATCGCCGATAGCGTACTCAATGATTTCATTCGTCTAGTGGAGTCTTTTGGCTTCTACCTGATGCAGCTGGATGTCCGTCAGGAATCAACCCGCCACAGCGATGCGGTGACTGAGATATTGCAGCAGGTCGATAGCAGCATCGACTACCCCGCATTATCCGAAGCTGAGCGTCTGCAACTGCTTGCCGAGCTGATCGACCAGGCTGACGGTGAGTTCCAGCTGGACAAAAGCCAGCTGAGCGAACCGCACAAGGAGACCATCGAAGTCTTCCAGGCGATGGCCACCATGAGTCATGAAATCAGCCCGGACTGTTTCGGCACCTACGTCATTTCTATGACCCATCAGGCCAGTCATATTATGGAAGTGATGTGGCTGGCTTCACTGTTGGGCCTCGCCGGTAAAACTGAAGATGGCTGGTTCTGTAACATTCAGATTTCGCCCCTGTTTGAAACCATTGAAGATCTCGAGCACATCGAAATCGTGTTATCGGCCCTGTTTGAGAACGACATTTACAAAAATCTGCTCAAGGTCTCCGGTAACCAGCAGGAGGTAATGCTGGGCTATTCCGATTCCTGCAAGGATGGCGGCAT
>JAQICG010000434.1 GCA_027858635.1 Gammaproteobacteria bacterium
GCCCTGATGCTTGCCTGTGAAAAACTGATGAACCAGTAAAAACCCCACCGCATGAAACATCCCAAAAAAAAAGGCGACGAATAACTGCGCGATGAACAGGATGGCGCTGTTGTCGGGAAAGTAGCCGATGAGCAGCCAGCGTAGGGCGGTGAGTGCGAAGGTGATGAGCAATAACAAACGTACGCCCAGCAGCGGAATGATACGATGCATGAGCAGAAAGATGCCCACTTCGGCGATGACACCGACGGCCCAGAACAGGCCGATGAATCGGCGGCTGTAGCCGTGGTCTTCGAGGTAGATGCTGTAGAAGGTGTAATAGGGGCCGTGGCTAAGCACCATTAAAAAACATATCGCCAGAAACGCCAGCACCACAGGTCGACGTACCACGTTCATGATGTGGCCCTGCTCTTCGTGTTCTACCTGCAAGCAATCGGGCACTGTCAGGCTGACCAGAAATATGGCCACCAGCAAGGCTAGAATAAAAAACGGTAAGCCGCCGATGCTCTGACTTTGAAAAAACTCGCCGAGCCCGACCACTATAAAAATAAAACCCAGTGAACCCCAGAGCCGGATGTTGCTATAACGGTGTATCTCTTTATTGAGGTGATTCAGGGTAGTGGCTTCGAATTGCGGCAGTGAGGAGTTCCAGAAGAAACTGAACATGAACATGACCAGCGCCAGCCACCAGTAGCTGTTGCCAAAAAACACGCCGATAAACGCCAGTACGGCGAGCAGGTTGGCTATGCGAATGATAGTGATAGGACGCTGAGTATGGTCGGCCACCCAGCCCCAGATGTAGGGCGCGAAAATTTTCGTGGCGGGGATGAAAGCGATGAGTGTGCCGATTTCCTGGGCACCAAAACCCTGCGCTTTCAGGTACAGGCTCCAGTAAGGCACTATTGCGCCGAGCGAGGCGAAATAGAAAAAATAGAAGCTGCTGAGCCGCCAATAAGGAACAAGGCTCAGGCTGGCGCGTTGATCATTCATTGTGGGTACAGCGTTTAAAAAACGGGACGAAAAAATATCCGAGGCGAATAAAACGGATGCGGCGAAACGCAGCGACAGACGACGCTATTTTTGCCGACCGTCGCAGCCACCGAAACAGCCCTCACTCCTGTTCGACACTGGCGGGAATCACCGGTGTCGGCGACTGCACATCAGCGCACTGCGCCCTGAAGCGCAGCATGTGATCGAGCAGCGTGATCGCCAGCATGGCTTCACAGATGGGGGTGGCGCGGATGCCGACGCAGGGATCGTGCCGACCCTTGGTGATCACTTCAGCAGGCTCACCGTGGATGTCCACCGAGCGCCCCGGCAGGCGCATGCTCGAAGTCGGCTTGAAGGCGGTGTGCACGACAATATCCTGACCTGATGAAATACCGCCCAGCACGCCGCCCATGTGATTGCTGAGAAAACCTTCGGGAGTGATTTCATCGCGGAAGTCGGTGCCTTTGGCGGCAACGCAGGCGAAACCGTCGCCGATCTCTACGCCTTTGGCGGCGTTGATGCCCATCATCGATTGTGCGATGTCGGCGTCGAGGCGATCAAACACCGGTTCACCCAGACCCGGCGGCACGCCTTCGGCCACGGTGGTGATTTTGGCGCCGACCGAGTTGCCCTCTTTGCGCAGGGCATCCATATAGGCTTCCATGACTTCGACCTTGTCGGCATCGGGGCAGAAGAAGGGATTGTTGCGCACCTCGGCAAGATCAATGTGCTCGATTTCAATCGGCCCTAACTGGGATAGATAGCCGCAAATATTGATGCCGAAGCGGTCTTTCAGGTATTTTTTGGCGATGGCACCGGCGGCTACGCGCATGGCGGTTTCGCGCGCCGAAGAACGGCCACCGCCGCGATAATCGCGGAAACCGTATTTCTGCTGGTAGGTGTAATCGGCGTGGCCGGGGCGGAAGGTGTTCATGATGTTGCCGTAATCTTTGGAACGCTGGTCGACGTTTTCGATCATCAGGCCGATGCTGCAACCGGTGGTTTTGCCTTCGAACACGCCGGAGAGGATTTTCACTGCGTCCGGCTCACGGCGCTGTGTGGTGTGGCGCGAGGTGCCGGGTTTGCGGCGATCCAGCTCCAGCTGTAGGTCGGCCTCAGAGATTTCCAGCCCCGGCGGACAGCCGTCGACGATACCCAGCAGAGCCGGGCCATGAGATTCGCCACTGGTGGTGACGGTGAACAGTTTTCCGATAGTATTGCCAGACATGTTGACTAGATCTCTGCGATTATTAGTGTGAGCTGGCGCTCAAGTTACACCGGATGTTACCACTCTATGCGCCTTAAAATCATCCTGATGTGCACGGGCCATTCAGCACCGGATATAACTTCACGGCATTTTAACCGTTGCCGAATCCGTCTGCACAAACCCCGCTGCATGGATCAGGATATGTAGCACTTCCTTGTTAGTGGGGCAACGCCTATAATCCGCTACTCCATAATGAGGGCTCAATCAATGAAAACATTTCCATTTTTATCGCTGCTATTTTCACTATTCTTTTTCAGCCAGAGTGCCGGCGCTGCTTCAAACCTTGAATTTGAGGGCGCGTGGATCGCTGAAGCTCCGCCTAGAAGCAAGGTTCTGGTTGCCTACATGGAAATCAAAAACAGCGGGGATGAAGTAGCAAAAATCGTCTCCGCCGACTCCGAGAGTTTCAAACGCATTACCTTTCATCAGACTCAACAAAAAGGCGAGATGGCGACCATGCAGCACAGTGACGCATTAATCATACCGGCTAACGGCAAGCTGGTGCTGGAAGCGGGTAGCCATCACATCATGTTATTCGAACCGGTGAAAAAATTAACAGCCGGTGATCAGGTTGATTTTGATTTCACCCTGGAAAATGGTGAGACTATTAAACTTACTGTGCCGGTGAAAAAACAGGGCACACAGGACTCACAGAACACCGATCATAGCAAACACATGCATCATTAAGATGAAAGCTTCTTTGCGGGACTACCTGCTATCCACGCCTTTTTATATTTTACCGCATCACGCCATTTCGTGGCTGATGTTCAAGCTGGCGCGCATCAAGTACACGCCGGTAAAAAACTTTATTATCAGCGCCTACTCGTCACTGCACGAGGTAAAAATGCACGAAGCGGTAATTGAAGACAGATACGCGTATGAAAGTCTCAACACTTTTTTCACCCGCGCCCTAAAGCCCGAATGCCGCCCTTTCGATGATACTGAAGATTCCTGGTTATGCCCGGTGGACGGTGCGGTGAGTCAGGCGACCAAAATAGAAAACGGCCGTCTGTTTCAGGCCAAGGGCCACGACTACAGCCTGCTCGAACTGGTCGGTGGCAATGAAGAGCAAGCCGCACCTTTTGTAAATGGAAACTTCGCCACCATCTATCTTTCGCCCCGGGATTATCACCGCATTCACATGCCGACCAGTGGCGAACTCACCCACATGACCTACATTCCGGGGCGACTGTTCAGCGTGGCTGACCACACCGTCACCACGGTGCCCAGACTCTTCGCCCGCAACGAACGCGTCGCCTGTTTTTTCGATACCGAACACGGCCCCATGGCGATGATTCTGGTGGGGGCGATTAATGTCTCTGCCACCGAAACGGTCTGGCACGGACTGGTCACCAGCATCGCCAAAAAACTCCGTCACTTTGATTATAAAAAAGGCAAAGTTCGCCTGGAACGCGGCCAGGAGATGGGGCGCTTCAATCTGGGTTCAACGGTGATCGTGCTGGCGACAGAGAAGTTCAAACTGGACGAAGCCATGAATGCCGGCAAGACAGTAAAACTGGGGCAGCGCCTCGGCGTCTACCTGCCCTGATCAGCTTATCTCATTAACAGCCGGTTTTAACGCCGGGCTGCGTCAATCAGATCAAGCAGCGCTCTGGCCCGGTCGGTATCCAGCCGGCTTATCGGCCCCATTAACTCGGTGGCGCGATTGACCTGACCCAGTCGCACCAGGATTGCGGCGGCCGCGAAATAGGCTTCCGCGGCCTGCTTCTCCTTACCCTGATAAGAATAGACATCTCCCAGCTCAATGCAGGCGTCAAAGTGATCAGGCGTTCGCTCGATTAACTGCTGATAACTGGCGATAGCCGTTTCGTAGTCGCGGTAGTGAAAAGCATTGCGGGCGCGCATCAATAGATCATGCATGGTAATGCCGTTTAGCGGCTGCCTGCGGGCTTCGGTGGTATCGACTTTCGCATCTACCAGATCCCCGGCATCGGCGGGTGACTCGGTGACTGCTGTTTCAGGCGATGCTGCTTCAATCGGTGCTGTTTCAGCAGGGGCGACTTCAGTCGGCACCGTTTCAGAGGTCGAGCTTTCTGCGCTTTCAGTTTCTGCCTCGGGACGGGTTTCAGCCGGTTTCACTGCATGGCTAGTATCGGCCTGCGTGGCAACGCTGGAATCCTCCACAGCAGGCTCGGCGCTATCGCGCTCTTCAGTAACGGACTCCAGCTCAGGTTGAGGTTGAGGTTCATCTTCCACTTCCACCTCAACCTCAACCTTATCGCCGTTGACCGCACTCTTGGATACCGCCTCTGCACCGTATTCCGAAGCGGAATCTTTGGGCTCGGTGAGAAACTCCAGCGATTTCGTCTCTTCGCCCGACAGCCACGCAATCACCTGTCCTGCGGGGGTGTTCTTGCCCAGAAGATTACCCCAGTAGACATAGCCGTAAGTGATGATCAGAATGGCCAAAATTGACGCCACATATCCAAAAAAACGACGAATCACTCTCATAGCCCTGCTCCAAATACGCGATTATTGATATTCAATTTGTACCGGCTGATTTTTCGGTGTTATTCGGCCGGTGAATACAATCCATTCTAATGCATTGCATCTACTTTTGCCCAATCGCCCAGTTAATGCCTTAAAAATAAGCGACCGTCGCCGGTTATTTTAATCTTATTAAAAGCCGCTCAGAAATACCGTAAGAAACCTGTTAAAATTCCTGACATAACCCAAGTCTTCAAGTCAGGGCAATAAAACCCCTTTCAATACCCTGGTCGGGATACTGTGCGATTATTTATACCTGATCCAGCGGAATGATAACTTATGAAATTTTTTATTAGCCTGCTGATTATTATAAACGTCTGCTCATTCGCCATCGCTCAGGAAAGCCCCCCCTGGGGAAGTGCCGAGGCGTCGACAATGAGCTATGCGCCACAAAAAGTTTTGTATGACCTGACTGCGGGGAGTGAAAAAAAGATAAACAGCATTTTAGACCGGGCCAGTCTTCTGAATAAACTTTATAACAACGACCCGTTTGACGCATCGATTGTCATTATAATACATGGCTCAGCAATCCCGTTTTTCGCAAGAAATCAGTTCGAAAAATACAAAGCTTTAATGCAACGCGCACAAGACCTGGAGCTTGCCACCCGAATCGAATACAGAATGTGTCAGGCTTCTGCAAAAATGCAGGGATTTAGCCCGGCTGACATACACGGCTTTGTAAACATGGTGCCCATGGCCGATGCTGAAATCATTAAACTTCAGAACGAAGAAGGCTATGCCTACATGCGCTAATGACTCACTGCAACACTCACACCCCAATTAGAATTTAACTAAAGGCCAACCATGATCAACAACGATATTTTGCGTCGTCTTCGCTACAGTTTCGAGCTCAGTGATTCGAAAATGATAGACATATTCAAACAGGCCGGGCACGAAGTGACCCGGGCTCATATTAGCGACTGGCTGAAGAAGGAAGACGACCCCGCATTTCAGAAATGCAATGATCTTCATCTGGCCATTTTTCTCAATGGCTTCATTAACGAGAAGCGCGGCAAAAAAGACGGCCCTCAACCTGAGCCGGAAAAGCGCCTGACCAACAACATCATTCTGAGAAAATTAAAAATCGCTTTAGATCTTAAAGACGAAGACATTCTGGATATTATGGATCTGGCTGAATTCCCCTTAAGCAAACCTGAATTAAGTGCGCTGTTCCGCAAGGCCGGTCACAAACATTACCGCGCCTGCAAGGATCAGATCTTGCGTAAGTTCCTCACTGGCGTGCAGCTTAAATATCACGACAACGTTAAAATGCTGGCCGAGTTCAAATGGGAATAAATTTTCAGCTGTGGGCGAAAAAAGGATAAAAAAAGATCCAGATCCGGCCATGCTGCTGAGCATTGGAAAAAGCATTAAGCGCATCATTAATAATGCATCCCACCCCCCTCCGCCACTGACAACCCGGTTGATTACACCGTAAATTCAGGGTGTATGTGAAAGCGATATTTTGGCACTCTACCCCGTGCAGAAGCTCCGTTCACTTTATTATAAAAAACTGAAATCGTGCACGTTTTTTTGCCAAAGATACGACGTGGCCACTGAGCACTGGCAGTGACTGTCGTCGTCATATAACTCGTATTCACAATGGTAAGGAGTTAATTATGAAATCACTACTTGTAATTTCTGCACTAACAACTGCTCTGCTTTTACCCGCCGGTTATGCCCTGGCTCAGGATCAGGATCAGGATCAGAACCGGGATCGCCTCCAGACGCAGCAACAGGATCAAATCTATGGCCGCCAGCTCATGACACAAGAAGAGCGTCTCGAATTCCGCGACAGAATGCGTGCCGCGCAAACCAATGCCGAGCGGGAACAGGTCCGCCAGGAACATCACCAACGCATACAGGAACGCGCCAGGGAGCAGGGGGTGAACTTACCCGAGGAGCTACCTGCTAACAGAGGCCGTAAGATGCAACCGGGCGGCGGTATGGGGCCTGGTGGCGGTATGGGCTCTGGCGGCGGCATGGGTCGCTGATTACCGGTCAGGAAGACAACTGACCCCATGCTCAGCAGCAGTGAGCACGGGGTCAGCCGGAGTGTAAGCCTGGATGTTTCATAAATTTTCGCGAAGATCCGGGCTATAATCCTCAGGGATGAATTTTCTTAATGGCATAACCCTACTTTTAATCTACCAGTTAGCGGGCGAGATTAGTGTGCTATTGCTGCGCATTCCTGTGCCCGGTCCGGTACTGGGCATGATCATGCTTTTTATCACGCTGGTATGGCGCGGACGCTCCAGCACCTCGCTGGACTCAGCATCCACTGCCTTATTGAGTCATCTCTCCCTGCTTTTCGTGCCCGCCGGTGTCGGCATGATGGTGCACTTCGACCGCATCATTAACGAATGGCTGCCCATCAGCATTGCACTAATACTGAGCACTATAATCACTATGGCCGCGACGGTAGCCATTATGCTGGCAAGCCGGCACGTACTCGCGAAGAAGGTTAAAAAAGATGATTGAACGAGACCTGGCCGCGATCTGGGTCTATCTATCCACCACCCCGTTACTGGGGCTCACCATTACACTGGTGACCTACAGCCTGGCCCATCAGCTTTATATTTATGCACATTCCAATCCACTACTGAACCCGGTACTGACTTCTGTGCTCGCGCTATTCATCTTGCTTGTGCTCACCGGCACCTCGTATGAAACCTATTTCGAGGGTGGCCAGTTTGTACATTTCCTGCTCGGCCCTGCTACTGTTGCCCTGGCCATTCCGCTCTACCAGCAGTGCTCCAAATTAAGAAAACTGTTTCTACCCGTCGCCATTACCGTTATCTCGGGGGCGCTCATCGGCGCTTTCAGTTCGATTGGAATCGCCCGGTTTCTGGGTGCGAGTTTACAGACCCAGCTATCGCTCGCGCCCAAATCGGTGACTGCGCCGGTAGCCATGGGCATCTCCGAACAGATCGGCGGCCTGCCCTCACTCACCGCCGTGCTGGTAGTGCTCACCGGCATCATCGGCGCCATCATCGGCAGCAAACTTTTTGAACTGATGCGCATCAAAGACGACAGCGTGAAAGGCATCGCCATGGGCATATCCGCACACGGCATCGGCACCGCCCGCGCTTTTCAAGTGAGCTCGGAAATGGGCGCCTTCTCGGCGCTGGGCATGGCGCTGTCAGCCTTCGCCACAGCGGTGATTCTACCGTGGTTATTAAACTTTTTAGACATGTTGAATTGAGTAGGGAAATCAAAAGCCTTCACCGCAGAGGCGCAGAGAGCGCAGAGAAAAACTTGTTTTTTTGTTTATGCCTATTCAGGACATCGGTGTAATACATACAGTTTCTGCCAGTAAAAAACACATAGATAAAGCTTAATGTGTTTTCTCTGCGCCTCAGCGCCTCTGCGCCTCTGCGGTAAAAGCTTTTAACTGCCAACTGACGTCTGCCAACTATTTTTTAATCAACATAAGGTCCATATTGCCGTATAAGTTCACCGTGCGGCATACCCATGCAGATCATAAACCGGCTGTCCTGCGATGCTTTAAATTCGAGTGTCGTTTCGTGTCCCACAAACAGGGCCTGATCGGATTTTATCAAATTATTATTCACTTCAATTTCTCCCTGCATGAGATAAATAATGCCACGCATTCCCTGTGCCGGGATCAGCGAATAGTCCGCCTCTTTTTTCAGCGTGAGGTGCTGATAGATCACTTTGGTGTTTAATAGCAGCGGAGAGTTTTCACCGACTAATATTTTAGCCTGACCACCTGCCAGCTCAATCACTGGAAACTCATCCGCATTGACCTGCTGATAATCCGGCTCGATTTTTTTCAGCCGCTGCGGCAAATTTATCCACAGCTGAATGCCGTTGCTTTCACCCCTCTCAGCGGGCATTTCAGAATGCACCAGACCCCGGCCTGCGGTAAACCGCTGCGCGCCGCCGGCGATGACATAGGATTCATTGCCCAGGTTATCCTTATGCTTCATGCCGCCATCGAACATGTAGGTGATGGCTTCAAAACCACGGTGTGGATGATCAGGAAAACCGCGTCCCGGCCCGATGTTGAAATGATCCCATAATACAAACGGATCAAAATTCATAATGCCGGGCAACGGGAACAGCCGCTTCACATCCACGCCGTCGCCTTCCGGCACGGTGGTGACTTCGTGTAATTCCAGGCTCATGCTGCACCTTCAAATTTTGTGGTTCGATCGTGCGGGGCTGAAAAATTCAGCGCCGGTCCTTTGGGGATAATCTGGCTGGGGTTGACGCTGGTGTGACTGAAATAATAGTGACGTTTGATGTAATCGATGTCGACCGTCCCGGCGATGCCGGGCAGCTGATAAAGCTCTCTTAGAAAATTCAACAGGTTGGGATAATCAGCGATGCGTTTTAAGTTGCATTTGAAATGGCCGACATAGACCGCATCAAAACGCACCAGCGTGGTAAATAATCGCCAGTCGGCTTCGGTGAGCTGATCACCCACCAGATAACGTTGCGTGGATAAAATCGATTCCACGCAATCCAGCTCACTAAACAGATGGTCAAAAGCTTTTTCATACGCGCCCTGGCTGGTGGCAAAACCACAGCGATAGACGCCGTTATTAATGTGCTCGTAAATCGGCTGATTGATGCGTTCGATCTGCGCGTGCAGGACTTCGGGATAATAGTCGGTGTCGACATTCGTCAGAGCAGCAAACGCAGAATTGAGCATGCGCATGATTTCCGAGGATTCGTTATTCACTATGGTGTTCTGTTTTTTGTCCCACAAAATCGGCACTGTAATCTGGCCGGTAAAATGGGCATCCGCCTGCTGATATAGCTGGTAGACATAGCGATAACCAAACAGTGCATCGCAGTATTTTCCTTCGCTGGAAAATGTCCAGCCGTGGTCGAGCATCTCGGCTTCGACATAGGAGATGCCGATCACCGATTCCAGTTTTTTCAGGCGTCGCATTATCACGGTGCGATGCGCCCACGGACAGGCCTCCGAGACATACAGGTGATAACGTCCGGCTTCGGCTTTAAAGCCGGCTTCACCATTGAGCCCGGCACGGCCATCCAAAGTTACCCAGTGGCGAAAGGAGGATTCCATGCGTTTAAATTCACCGGCTTCGATCTCTTTATCCAGCCAGCTGTCAGCCAGCTCGCCGTTAATCAGCATGCCCATATCTGTTTTTCCTGAACTGTTTTGCCGGCACCGCACAGGCGCAGAGAAAACCAATATTAATCCGCGTGTGATTGACTGTTCACTTTCGCGTGTACTATACCATTATATATCCTAAGTACAGTATGCTAAAAAAGCATTTCTCTGTCGATTTCCGCGCCGACGATCAGGGTTCGGGTTTGGTCGCCGTGACCAGCACTTCCACGCTCGGCGGTACCGCGCCATACATTAACTTAAAGCGGCAGATCCGATCCTCATCATTATGCATACCGTCGACGAAGCCGGGCGGGATCACCTCGTAGAGCAACTTAATCTCTACGCTATATACGTGCCCAGGGAAACGTCAGTACCTGGTCAATCGAAGTTTCTCCGCTTAGCGCCATCAGCAGGCGATCCAGCCCCAGGGCGACACCTGAACAGTCCGGCAGACCGCTCTCCAGTGCAGCCAGCAGATACTCATCGATTTTTACCTGCGGTTTATTTTCCGCCGCTCTGGCTACATTATCTGCTTCAAACCGCCGCCGCTGCTCCCCGGCCTGCGTCAACTCGTGGAAGCCATTAGCCAGTTCGGTGTCACCATAGAAAAGCTCGAAACGGCTGGCCACAAGCTCGCCCTGCTCATTGTCTTTCAGGCGAGCCAGGGCACACTGCGAGACCGGGTAGTCGTAAATAAAGGTGAACTGATCGATGGGTAGAGCGGGAAATATCAGCTGCGTCAGCAGCCAGTCCAGCCACTCATCCTTCTGCTCATCCAGCCCTACCGGCTGCTCGATGCCGTGTTGCAGCGCGCACTCCCGGCAGTCCCCGGCATCGGCCTGATGCGGATTCAGCCCGGCGTACTGCTCAAAAGCCTGCCTGTAGCTGAGGCGGATAAACGGCTTTAAATCGCTGCCCGCCAATGTCGAGGCCAGTGCTGAGGCCAGCGCTTCCACTTCCGCCATCAGCTGGTGCATATCAAACCCAGGGCGATACCACTCCAGCATGGAAAATTCGGGGTTGTGCATCGGCCCCAGCTCTTCATCGCGAAAGACTTTGCAAAGCTGGAAGATGGCTGCACTGTGCTCGGCCAGCAGCCGTTTCATGGCATGTTCGGGCGAGGTCTGTAAATAATAGCGCTTCTCAGCAAAAACCGTTTGCAGGCTTTCTATGTGCGGGTCGGTGGTACCGGCGGAAGCCAGCAAGGGTGTCTCCACCTCCAGAACGTCACGGGTATGAAAAAAGGCCCGTATATCGTGCAACATACGAGCCCTTTTTTTCATCAGTTCCAGACTGGCCACGGGTGGCCAGTTGTCTTTTTCCATCACCATATCAGTCAATAAAAAATCAGACCGTGGTGATCAGGCCCGGGACACATACTCGCCGGTACGGGTGTCGATTTTCAGAATATCGCCGGTTTCAACAAACAGCGGAACCTTCACTTCGCTGCCGGTCTCCAGCGTCGCCGGTTTGGTGCCGCCCTGAGCGGTATCGCCCTTCAGGCCGGGATCGGTCTGGGCCACGGCCAGCTCAACAAAATTGGGTGTGGTAATCGACAGCGGGGCATCGTTCCATAATGTCATGACGCAGTGCTCCTGACCCTTGAGCCATTTGGCCGCGTCACCCACGGCGACACTATCAGCGGCATACTGCTCGAAAGTTTCGGGTTCCATGAAGTGCCAGTTTTCACCGTCACTGTACAAAAAATCAACATCGCGCTCTTCCACATCGGCAGCTTCCAGTGACTCGGTAGCCTTGAAAGTGCGCTCCAGCGTGCGTCCGTTTTTCAGGTTTTTCAGTTTGACGCGGTTAAACGCCTGTCCCTTTCCCGGCTTCACCAGAATATTCTCTGTAATCGAATAGGGATCGCCGTCGATAATAACCTTTAAACCGTTTTTGAATTGATTTGTACTATATGTAGCCATAGTTGTTAAGCTGCCGCTGGATGTTTTAAGTTGGCGCAATAATACCCTGAATAGGCTCAGTTTTCACTTATGCAATCACAACCTCTCTGCACTGTTTTGCCGCCTGCTCTGAAAAGTGACTGGAAAAGACAGCTGGCCGAAGCCATTTCATCACCGGCAGAGCTGCTGCAACAGCTGGAACTCGAACATTTACTGCTTGAACACACAGAGCTAAAGACCGATTTTCGTCTGCGTGTGCCGCAGGCCTATGTCAACAAAATGAACAAAGGGGATGCCCGTGACCCGCTGCTGCTACAAGTTCTGCCGACTCTGGCCGAACATGCGCCAGGCGGCGATACCGATCCGGTCGGCGACCTGAATGCCATGCCCTCGCCCGGGCTGCTGCATAAATATCACGGCCGCGCGCTGATTATCAGCACCGCCGCTTGCGCCATCCACTGCCGTTACTGTTTCCGCCGTCACTTTCCCTATACCGAAGCTCAGGCGCTGTCATCGCAATGGCCGGCCACGCTGGCCTATTTGCAAGAGCAGACTGATATTCATGAAGTGATTCTGAGCGGTGGCGACCCGCTGGTGCTGGACGATGACAAGCTGGCTTCGTTGTGCCGCGACCTGGAAAGCATCGCGCATATAAAATGGCTGCGCATCCACACGCGTTTGCCGGTGGTGTTGCCTGCGCGCATTACCCCCGCCCTGCTCGGCTGGATGCAGGCGTCGCGTTTCCGTATAACCATGGTGATTCATGCTAACCACGCCAATGAATTGGGCGTCGACGAGAAAACGGCTCTGGAGGCGCTGCAAAACGCTAACATCACCCTGTTAAATCAGAGCGTTTTACTGCAAGCGATCAATAATGACGCCGCCACGCTGATCGCCCTGAGCCACCGGCTTCACGATTGCAGCGTCATGCCCTACTACCTACATCTGCTCGATCCAGTTCAGGGAGGATTGCATTTTGACGTGGATCGCAAAAAAGAATGCCAAGACAATGATTCTATCCGATCGGAGCTGCCCGGTTACCTGATCCCCAGACTGGTCGCTGAGGAAAAAGGAGCACTCTCAAAAACAGCAATTTCTCAGATCTGAACTAAACTTCTTGTTGAGAACAGTATGAATACTGTGTATGTGTACAGACTCGACTTTATACCCTTCAATCTCTACCGATATAATATGCACTAGAAAATAAATGACAAAAAAATCATGAAATTATTCATACCAGAACAAGCCGAGGCCGGTAATAGCGTTTTACCGCTTCATCCGCGCAAGGCCAAAAAGTGGCTCTCTGATTTTCCTCAGGCCAATATGGGCGAAATGACCAAACAAATTTTTGGTCTGATTCGCGAACTCAATCGTACAAAAATTCCGGCCAAACACCGTCTGGAAATCATGGAAATGCTGCGCCCACCCTGCCGCGGCATCTTTGATAATCTGAAAAAGCATTTCATCAATCGCACCTTTCCGCTGCCTGAAAAAAGCAAAAAAATCGTTAACCTTAATCAGGCCCTGCTTCAGGAAATGGCACTGGGTTATAAGATCGTCATCCAACAGGCCGCCGACAAAATCGAAAAGATTGATAACAAAACCCAGACCATCGCCATCTCCCGGGCCATCAAATATCAGTCAGAACTCTTCCTTCGAGCCAGCGAAATATACGCCTCCGTACCTGCCAATGTCTGGCGTGACGTGCATCAGATGTTCGCTTATGCGGTTGATTTGAAAGCGTATAAAAACATGGTTAAGGATAATGAACACCCCGGCGCAAAGACTTCCATCGAAGAACTGTACAAACAGATACTGCTGTTTTCTCTCTCCCGACCCACTGGCATGCGTCAAAGCGACAGTCAACGCGTTTACAACAGGCTGTATCAGTGGACTGCACAAACCAGACTGTATGTACAGCCTCAGGAGAATCAGATTGACCGTTTCTTTTGTGCGCGCGTTGAAGAAGACCGCCCCCCCTCTTACCTGAATCCGCAGGACTGTGCGAGCGACAACCGCCTCTTTACTCTGGAAACCACCGAGCTTGTTGACAATATTCGCAAACAGATAAACGGTTCCGACAACCACGATGCCATTACCGTCGGCGAGGAGCTTTCGATAGAGGCGCTGAAAGCTCTGTCCCTGTCATGGGGAGTAATGCCTGAACGCCAATTCTCCAGAACTGGGAAACAGGGCAGTATCGCTGCTGCTATCGGACTAAAACATGCGACAGAAATGATTCGGGAAAGAAATTTACCGGAGTCGGTCGAATCGGTGCATAGCGCCTTCGATAGAGGCGACGGCTTTACCCTGGAACATATTCCCGATGAAGCGAAATCCATGTATGACAATTCATCGTCCTATATGACGCATACCGCCACCGAAGATGCATCCGGTAACGCCTGGGATATGGTCGCTAAAGGCACGGTAATGACTGATACTTATCATCGCCAACGCGCCTTGCAGGCTGCCGAAGAGCTCAAGCTGAACAAGGAAGACGAAGATCTGCACTGGCAGGTGGTCAACATCAGCGCCGGCGGTTACTGCCTGCGCTGGAATTCGGAAACCACCTCCAAAGCCCAAATTGGAGAGCTCATCGCCATCCACGAACAGGATGCCCGCGGGAATAACGAATGGCGCATAGGCAGCATACGCTGGATGCAGTTCAGTGCAGTCAACAGCTTGGAAATCGGCGTTCAGATACTGTCACCCAAGGTCGTTGCCACGGTAGTGCATCGCATCAATCGACCTCAGGACCCGCCCTTTGATGCGCTCATGGTGCCGGGAATCAAACCCATCAATCAGCCGGCCACAATTATATTACCCGCGCATGCATTCAAAACAGGTGATACAATAAAAGTAGAGATATTCGACCGAAATATAAAAATAAAACTGCATGACCGTAAAGAACATACAGGTTTATTCACACAGTTTCTGTTCATACATCTGGGTCAGCACGTTCAGCAGAAAAAGGTCGAAAAAAAGGAAGAAACCTCCAAAAAGAGGGACGACTTCGACGAAATCTGGTCTTCGCTGTAATAGCTAAACTGCAACTCACCTGGGCATTATTTAGCGCTCGGGTTTTTACTGGATCATAATAATCAATGGCTGAAAATACCATTAACCTGATTATTGTCGATGACTCCTTCGACACCGAAGAAAAGGTTATCAGCACACTCAGAACATTGGGGTACGCCACACGTTCATCGCGGGCGGAAGATGATGAAGACCTGATAGACGCTATCAAAGCACGTCATCCTGATCTGGTGTTGTATTCACAGGGTATGGAGTTAATCAGTCTGGCGCAAACCTGCAAAATAGTACAAAATAAAACTGGCAATATACTTATTCCAGTCATTGCGGTGGATAAAAGCAAAGCAACTGATTCTATAACGGATGTCATCAATGCCGGCGCCATGGATCTCTCTTCCTACCAGAACATGAAGCATCTTGCGCAGGTTATTCATCGCGAAGTGCGTGCCTATCGTAACTGGAAGAAAAATCTGGAGCTGCAAAAAATTCTGGACGAATCTGAACTGCGTTGCAACTCACTGCTGGACAGCTCGCGCGACGCTATTGCCTATATCCATGAAGGCATGCACGTCTATTCAAATGCCTCCTATCTGGAATTGTTCAACATTTCACAGTCTGATGAGCTTGAAGGTATTCCTATACTTGATATGGTTGCACATAGCAGTCGCGACGATTTTAAGGCTTTTTTGCGCGAATATATGAAAACAGACAGTGGCCTCAAAAAACTGGTTACCCGCCTGCACAAACCCGACGGCAAGGAATTTGATGGTGAAATGGAATTTTCGGCAGCACGCATTGATGGCGAGCCTTGCATACAGATCGTTATTCGCAAAGAAGACGTCAATACCGAAGAGCTTGAACGCCAATTAAAATTGCTCAGCCAGAAAGATCAACTGACCGGACTGTACAATCGCCAGCATTGTCTGGAGGAATTAGAAACCATCATTAGTGAATGCGAGGGCAATGACAATACCGCTGCCATTATGGAGATACGCCTCGATAACTTCGACAATATTAAAAATGAAGTCGGTGTTGTCGGGGCAGACCATTACATCGTTGCCATCGCCAAAGCCCTTGCCGAATGCACACATGAAAATGATATTTTATCGCGCTACACACATGCCAGCTTCACCATCCTCAGCCGTGGAAGCGATAAGGGCTTTATCGAAAAGTATGCAAAAGAAATTCAGGAAAAGATCAGTGAATACGAAGTTCAGATTAAAGATGAAACCGTCAATACCACTTGCAGTACCGGCATTGTTCTTATCAACAAAAACTCCCCGGATTGTAATGAAGTTTTAGCGCGCGTTGAAAAAGCCTCTAATGAAGCCGCTGCCAACGGCACCAATCAGATCAGTCTTTACGTTCCTAAAGAGGGCGAGTTAACCCGGCACGAGGCCGACTCTAAATTCAAGGGACAACTTACTGATGCGATAATGCATAACAGGTTTGTTCTCTACTACCAGCCCATCGTCAGCCTACATGGCGACACCGACGAACGTTATGAAGTTTTTGTACGTCTGAAAGGTGAGGATGGCAATCTAATTATGCCTCAGGACTTTTTTCCTGCCGCAGAACGCATCGGCATGGCCATCGCCATTGATCGCTGGGTACTGACACACACTATCCAGGTATTGTCTGAGCGCTGGAAAAAAGGCAACCGCACCCGCTTTTTCATCAAGCTTTCAGCACCTTCACTGAAAGATGACACTCTCATCGCCTGGCTGGATTATCAGATCAAGGAGAAAAAATTACCCGCCGACTGCCTGATTTTCGAAGTGAAAGAGACCGCCGCCGTGACCAACCTGAAGTACACCAAGGTAATATGCGAAAGTCTCAAGAAAATCAACTGTGGTTTCGTGCTGGATGACTTTGGCACCGGTGCAAATCCTTTTCAGCTGCTCGATCATATAGATGTCGATTACATTCGTCTTGATAGAAGCTTCATGGAAAACCTGACTGAAAGTGAAAAGGACCAGGAAGCTGTACAGAGCATCACGGCCCAGGCCGCTGAACGCGGCAAATTAACCATTACCCAGTTTGTTCCTGATGCAGGCAGCCTGTCGATACTGTGGGGCATGAACGTCAACTTTATTCAGGGGTACTTTTTGCAGGAACCCTCACCTGTCTTGAATTATGATTTCACCAATATGGGAGGATAGGCTTAGGCTTTTAATTGACAGTGACAGGGCGCACCATGACAGAAGGTGGTGCAATCGTTCCATCCTTTGTCATAGAAGAGAATTTTTGCTGTCCCGGCCTAATTAATTGTTGTTATAAAAAACCTTAAACTCATCATCTGTGAGCGGTTTAGAAAAATAGAAGCCCTGATAAGTGTCACATTGCTTGCTACTCAGGAAGTCAAATTGTTCCTTGTTTTCAACACCTTCAGCGACGACCATTAATTCAAACTGCCGGGCCATATTCAAAAAACTGATCACCATGACCTGATCATTAGCCGCATCATTAATTTCGGAGATGAAAGATCGGTCAATTTTTATTTCGTCCACAGGAAGACGCTTAAGGTAACTCAATGAGCTGTAACCTGTACCAAAATCATCCATTGAGACCCGAATCCCCAACTCTTTTATCTCTCCCATAATACGCACAACTTTTTCCACATCTTCTGCCATGATGCTTTCAGTCACTTCGAACACCACTTTTTTCCTGGCCGCCTCAGTGAGATATTCTTTACATAACAGACGGACATCATCAATAAAATCATAATAAAGAAAACTGCCGCATACTGACGTTGATGGAAAACTGCTGTAGGGAAATACCCTGTCGCTCCCAGAGACTCAGATTACGAAAAGCCGTTTCCATG